>DGDR01000067.1:0-6553 GCA_002385545.1 Clostridium sp. UBA3947 | reverse complement strand
ATTTTTAAATATTATATTAATTGGCTTCCTTGACAACTCACATTCAGATATTCTTTCATCTGCAGGAATATAACTATTGAATAGTAATTTTCTAATATCCTCTTCTTCCTGACAATATTCTACAAACTCTCTAGAAATACTGCTCTTTGGATTATATTTATTTATTAAGAGGCCCTTAATATTATTTTCGATATCTAGCCTGTCCACTATATCCTCCCAAAGAGCTACAAATAGTTCTAGTCCCTTTAACGAGTTAATTCCAATGTCCGATACGATTACTATAGCATCACTAACCACGAAGCTATTTTGATTAATAATTGACATGCTCGGATTGGTGTCAAATATTATGTAATCGTATTGATTGAAGACGCTACTGTATTTTCTGAAATATTTTTTCAGCAAATACTCTCTGCCCGGAAAACTAACAATTCTCATATCTGTTGAAGTTAAAGCCATAGATGCACCAATTATATCTAAGGTAGGTAGTTCTCTAATGGGTCCTTTTATTATAGCCCTTTCAGGGTGAATTCTCTCATCCTCAAATAGCTCTTTGATCCCAATATAACCTTCCATAGTTTCATCTATACCAAGATTCGATGTAATATTAGCCTGTGGATCCACATCGACAATTAGTACCCTATAGCCTCTTTCAGCCAATATGCCACTGGTTGAAAATACAGTGGTTGACTTTCCAGTTCCACCTTTTAGTGTTCCAAAGGTTATAATCTTTCGCATTGTTTCCCCCCCTTACGAATCAGCACTTTACACCTTTGCAATTGCTTAAATCCACTCTATGAGCCTTCTTAAACCACTTCTATCTTAATATATTTCTAGGAAATATATCATAAATAACCCCAATATTTACTATAAGTATAATTATATTATACTTAAAAAAAAGTATAAGGTAAATTACTTTTTAAACTTTTATGAAAAACTATACCTATACTATGTTATTCAACACCTTTTTTCATTTTCCTCTATTTTTCATAGGTTTTTTTGCTTTTTTTATTAAAAAGACCGGGACAAAAATCATCCCGGTGGTGTTAAGTACTTAATTATTTTTTGGACGCCGGGCATATCAGACCCTAATAAATCCTTTTGAAGAATACTATAATCGTAATTCATGTTTTTAAATACAAAGTTTATCATGCCTCCGCCAATTTCAACAACAGCAAAGTTTACTATTCCTTTAGGAGTAAAACCAACAGAACCTGGATTCATTACCCTTCTTTCCTTCCAATAACTCCCCAAAGCCTGTTGATGTGTATGTCCCATAAACACATACTCACACTGTTCAAATTCATTGATATCAATATATTGCTCTGTTACTGTATGAACCAACATAACCTTTTTGCCGTACAAATCTACCATCTTTGACTTAGGAATTGCTTTTAGCTTTTCTAATCTATCTGGACCAATTTTCTCCTTAGTCCAGTTTATATGGGCCACTCTTTCCGGGTCCTCATTCCTATCTATAGGCTCTATCAGTTCAATTTCATTATTACCTAATATATTTATAAATCTTTTATCTTCCACTACTATATCGAAAACCTCTGCAGGATTAGGTCCAAGCTGAAGAAAATCGCCCAAATTAAGAACTACTTCAATTTCTGGTCTAGCATTCAAATAATTCATAAATACTTTTAAGGCATGAATATTTGCATGTATATCCGCTATTACCGCAACTCTACTTACCCTCATAGTAATTCTCCTTCATGTATACATTTACATTTATAAATATCAATTTAAAATTCTTCTTAAGAGACTTGGTCACACAAAACATATTATATGCCACTAGCACTAAGAATGTTCATCAGAACATACATTTCTTACTTACATTATAACACCTTATAGGTTATATGTAAAAACTTCATTTACTAAAACCTACTAGACTTTTGCTTTGTTAACTATTTCTTCTACAAGCTTTTCTATGGACTTATTATTACAATCAATTATAAGATCTGCGTACCTTTCATATAGCTGTATCCTTTGATTATATAATTCTCTTAAGCTTGTTTCTTTATCCATTGCAATCCCTCTGGTAGTTATATCCTTTAATCTTCTCTCAATTTCTTCATAATCCAATTTAAGATATACTACCAAGCCATATCTTTTAAGATGGTTCATAGCTTCACTTCCGTAAACTACACTGCCGCCAGTTGCAATAATAGAATTAGTAATATTTAATTCTAGAATATGCCTTTCTTCTATAAACAAGAACCTTTCAAGTCCATATCTTTCTATAATTTCATATAGCCGCATACCCTCTTTTTGTTGTATTACAATATCCGTATCAACAAAAGCCATACCAAGAGCCTTTGCCAGTAGTACCCCTAAAGTACTTTTTCCTGCTCCTGGCATACCTATCAAAACTATATTCATTATATTAACCCCTTTATAAAATATATGTTTAAATCTAAGTTATCCAACATTAAAGAATTTATAAGCCTTAAAGATTAAGAAAAGTGGCTAAAGCCACCTTTCACTATAAGCTATTAACTATTTCTCTAAACTTGTTGCCCCTCACTTCAAAATTAGCAAACATATCAAAGCTTGCACAAGCTGGTGATAAAACAACATAGTCCCCTTCTTCAGCAATCTCCTGACACTTCTTAACCGCTTCCTCTAAAGAGCCTGTCATAAATATAGGTATATTTATGTTTCTTTCCTTTATAACCTTTAAGAATACTTCTCTTATTTTCTCCTTAGTATCTCCAAGTAGTACTAAGCTTTTTACCTTGTCCCAACCTTTTTCAGCTAAAGGTTCAAAAGGTATATGCTTGTCATATCCTCCAGCAATTAAAATTACAGGCTTATCAAAAACTGATATGGTAGCCAAGGTTCTAGTAGGACTGCTTCCTATGGAATCATTATAGTATTTTACTCCCTGGACCTCTCTTATTAATTCGTTTCTATGAGCCACACCTTTAAATTCCTTTGCCACCTTTTTCATAATATCCTTAGAAACTTCATCCTTAACTGCTAAGAAGGCTGCTAAGTAGTTTTCAACATTGTGCATTCCCTTAATAGTAATTTCCTCCTGCCTGCAAACCTCATGTCCATCTATAAACAAGGTCTTATCCTTATAATATCCACCATTAGATATTTCAGTTTTACTGCTGAATAGTCTTACCTTACCTCTAGCCTCTGTCTGGAAGGAATTGGTTATATCATTTTCCCTATTAAGAATCAGTATCTCTTCTTTTCCTTGATACCTAAAGATATTCTTCTTTGCATCTATATATTCTTCCATATCCTTATGCATATCTAAGTGGTTAGGTGTAATATTGGTTATAACAGCCACCTCTGGAGATACATTTATGGTCATTAATTGAAAAGAAGATAACTCCAAAACAACCCTATCCTGCGGTGTAATCTCTTCAATTTTAGAAAATAAAGGTGTTCCTATGTTTCCTCCTACCCAAGTTTTAAAGCCTTGTTCTTTTAATAGATTGTATATTATAGAGGTAGTAGTAGTTTTACCATCACTACCTGTAACAGCATATATTTTAGCAGGGCAATATCTCATAAACTCTTCCATCTCTGAGGTTATATAGGCCCCTTCTGCCTTAGCCTTTTGTAAAGCTGGGCTATCAATCCTCATAGAAGGAGTTTTAAACACCACATCAAAGCCCTTTAGGCTATCTAAGTAATTTTCTCCTAAAGAAAGTTCTACCCCTTTTTCTAGGAAGTCTCTTCCTACATCGCCTAAGTCCTCCATGGACTTTTTATCAAAAGCAGTAACCTTTGCTCCTAATTCAATTAAAAAATTTATCAGTGGAATATTGCTAACACCAATACCTACCACCGCAGTTTTTTTATTATTAATAAAGGCTTTAAACTCATTAAAATCCTTTTTCATTGCAACCTATTCCTCCCAATTATAGATACCTGTTTACTAATAATGTCCTTTTTATAATTTATTATAACACCAAGGTTTAAAAATGTGAAAATAATAATTAATAAAATTATAAGAGAGCACCAAGGTGCCCTCTCACATTAGAAGTTCATCTTATCATTAATATATTTCTCTAATTCATCAATGCTCAATCTTATTTGATCCATTGTGTCTCTATCTCTAATTGTTACTGTGTTATTTTCTAAAGTATCAAAATCTATAGTTATACAGAAAGGTGTACCTATTTCGTCCTGTCTTCTATATCTCTTACCTATGCTTCCTGCCTCATCATAATCTACATTGAAGCTCTTTCTTAATCTGTCATATACTTCTAATGCCTTATCAGAAAGCTTTTTGCTTAAAGGTAATACTGCAGCCTTAAATGGAGCCAATACTGGATGTAGTCTTAGTACAGTTCTTACATCTCCGCCCTCTAATTCTTCTTCGTCATAGGCATCAGCCAAGAAAGCTAAAGCTACTCTATCTGCTCCCAATGAAGGCTCAACACAATAAGGAATATATCTCTTATTAGTGTTAGGATCTAAATAGCTCATATCTTCTCCTGAGTGGTTTTGATGTTGCTTTAGGTCATAGTCAGTTCTATCTGCTATCCCCCACAATTCACCCCAACCAAATGGGAATAGATACTCAATATCAGAAGTAGCATTACTATAGAAGGAAAGTTCTTCAGGACTATGATCTCTAATTCTTAAATTTTCCTCCTTGATACCAAGACTTAAAAGGAATTTCCAGCAGAAATCCTTCCAATATTTGAACCATTCTAAATCAGTTCCTGGCTCACAGAAGAATTCTAGCTCCATCTGTTCAAATTCTCTTGTTCTAAAGGTAAAGTTACCTGGAGTTATTTCGTTTCTGAAGGATTTACCTATTTGAGCAATTCCAAAAGGAATTTTCTTTCTTGAGGTTCTTTGAACATTTTTGAAGTTTACAAAAATACCTTGAGCAGTTTCTGGTCTAAGATAAAGCTCAGATTTAGCATCCTCTGTTACACCCTGGAAGGTTTTAAACATAAGATTAAACTTTCTGATATCTGTAAAATTCCTTTTACCACACTTTGGACATACTATTCCCTTTTCATCTATAAAGTTCTTTAGTTCCTCATTTGACCAACCATCAGCAGTAGCTACCTCTGCTCCATGTTCTGTCATATAGTCCTCTACTAATTTATCCGCTCTAAATCTAGATTTACACTCCTTACAATCCATTAGAGGATCAGAGAAGCCTCCAACGTGACCAGAAGCAACCCATACTTCCGTATTCATTAATATAGCACAGTCAACTCCAACATTATAAGGATTCTCCTGTACGAACTTTTTCCACCAAGCCTTCTTAACATTGTTCTTAAACTCTACTCCTAAAGGGCCGTAATCCCAAGAATTAGCCAAGCCTCCATAAATCTCAGAGCCTGGATATATAAAACCTCTACCTTTGCATAGCGCTACTAGTTTATCCATAGTTTTTTCAACAGCCATTTTCTAATCCTCCTCTATTATTTTATAAACTAAAAAAGGCTTTATACCATAAGGGACGGTTTCACCGCGGTTCCACCCTTTTTGGCATAAGCCCTGCTTTCATAATTACATACTCAAAAGCGCCCTTCACTTTACAATTTAATGGTTCACACCAGCCACCATCTCTCTGAAAAAATTGATAAAGCTACTCCTCTTTATCATCGTATACCAACTATTCAATTTAGTATAATTTTATCAAACTAATAGTATTTGTCAATATGGAAAAGTTACTAACATAACTTTTAGAGGTCAGAATTGTGATAAGCTATCCCGGGACGCTAAAACTTAACTGCAGCCTGCTGGCTTTTTGCTCCGTTGCTGACTATCGTCAGCACTCCGCCTAAAGGTTTTTATTTTATTTTAATAAAAGCAGACATTGCCTGCTTAATTAATCTTTACTATCTTTATCTTCAAAAAATAAAATTGGCTCCGCGAAGAGGACTCGAACCTCCAACCCTTCGGTTAACAGCCGAATGCTCCACCATTGAGCTATCGCGGAACGCTAAGTACATTACTATTATATCAATTTTTATTAAAAATGCAATATTATTTTTTAAATTTATTTTGTTATAGTATTTAAACTATGCCAATAAGCATCGCTCAACCCAAAGTGTTTTTAATTTTTAGGAGCAACTATAGATTTAACACCATTTGCCTCCTCTACTACCTCTTTAAATTATCTTTCTATAATTGATTTCTTTAGTTCTAAATTTTCAAGTGGCTTCTTATTCGGGTCCACAATTATATCTTCTAATTTTCTTGAAGAACCTGCTAATGAAATAAAAGCGCTTACCTCCTTATTAGCATAGACTATTTTAGGACCTAACATAGCTCCTAAACTATGGCCTAGTATAACTATTATATGTACCAACAGTAAAGTGAACCTCAATATAAGCTAAAGACACCTTTAATCCACCTTTTGAGTATTCTAATATAACTTGAATATAATTACCATCTTCTTCAACAGAATAAAGATTAACATACTCACCAAGGCTTTTAACTTTATTATCCCAAGCACTTTTTCTTACTCATTTTAAATTTCTCTTTAACCATTCTTTCTCTTAGTACCTTTAGCTAAATTATACATCAATAATAGCAAAAATAAATCAAAGGACTTTTCCAT
>DGDR01000146.1:546-6116 GCA_002385545.1 Clostridium sp. UBA3947 | reverse complement strand
TTTCCTTAATAGAATTTGATATTTTATCTAATAAGTAGGTATCCTGCATATTATATTCCCTCCTAATTTTTATATCTACAGTACATAGGGTAACAACTATTTTCTAAATAGCAGTTTTAATAAATTTTATGCTTCACAATAGCCAATTATTATTAAAGATTAATTAAAAAACCAGTGAAACATTATTGCTCACTGGTATCATTGATTTATGAATTTTTCATAACTATATTTTCTATATCATCAGCTACATGCTCACATTTATCGCAACACTTTTCTAATCTATTGTATATTTCTGTCCAAACCATTAACTCAATTGGATCCTTACAATTCTGATAAAGATCCTTTACTCCATTAACATAAAGGGCATCTCCTTCTTCCTCCAATTCATTAATTGCTACAATTTCTCTATGGAGGTTCTTAGACTTCTTAAAGTTTTCAAATTCTTCTAATGCAGTATGTATTGATTTGCAGCATTTCATAATTACTTCTGTAAACTTCAGAACTTCTGGACGGATAGTTTGTATATTGTACATATTAATTGCAATAAGAACGTCTTCAATTGCATCTGTAACATCATCTATTTTTTTGGATAAGCTAATAATGTCTTCTCTCTCGATTGGTGGTAAAAACTCCTTTATCAATCTATTAATTAGTTCATGATTTGCAATATCAGCAGAATGTTCAACATGATGCATCTCTTTTATATTGTCTTCAATTTTACTTCTATCAAAATTCTTTAATGTGTTCATTAGAATCTCAACAGCCTTTGATGAATAGCTAGATAAATCAATAAAAGCCTTAAAATAATTGAAGTTTTTATTATTCCTCATATCCCTTATTCCTTTCCTACACTAAAAAATTTTCATAAATAGATATGACATCAAATAACCTACAATACCACAACCGGGAAAAGTTAAAATCCAAGCAGCTATCATCTCCTTTACTATGCTCCAGTTAACAGAGGATAGTCTCTTAGCTGCTCCCACCCCCATAATGGCTGTGGTTTTTGTATGGGTTGTGCTAACAGGCACTCCAAATACAGAGGCCATTAATAAGCTAACAGCTCCTGCTAAATCTGCTGAAAAGCCTTGATGAGTAGTTAATTTTACCATACCCATGCCTACAGTTTTAATAATACGATAGCCTCCTATAGAAGTTCCTAAGCCCATTACTAGGGAGCAAAGCAGCATCAACCATACTGGTATAGTAAAATTAGTAACATTACTTTGTCCATTTGCAAGAAATACTCCTAGCATAAAAACACCCATAAATTTTTGACCATCTTGAGCCCCATGCATAAATGCCATAGCTGCTCCACCGAGAATTTGAGCTTTTTCGAAAAAAGGTCTTGATCTTCTTCTATCTATGTTTTTAAAAATCTTCTCTATTATCTTTACTACCACAAATCCGATGGAAAATCCTAAAATGGTAGATATAAACAAACCATATATAACCTTAATCCATTCATTGTCGTTAATACCAGAAAATCCACCCTGCAAAGCTATGGCCGCGCCAGACAGTCCAGCAATTAAAGCATGGCTTTCACTAGTTGGTATCCCAAAGGCCCATGCTGCTGTAGCCCATATCACTATAGCAAACATGGCTGCACAAAGTGCAACTACAGAATCCTTCGAGTTACCTCCGAAGTCCACCATATTATAAATTGTTTGTGCTACGGTAGCATTTATAAGAGTCATAACTAAAACTCCTAAAAAATTAAAGACTGCAGCCATAATAATAGCCTTCTTAGGGCTTAATGATCTAGTTGAAACGCAGGTAGCAATAGCATTAGGTGCATCTGTCCATCCATTAACCAATATAACTCCTAAAGTAAGCAGAACAGTAATTAGCAATATAGGATTTGAGTTTATTTGCCTTAAAAATTCACTTAATGTAATACTCATTACATTTCCTCCAGTATATTATACTTTTTATACAAATATATACTTATAATATTAACATTAAAAATTTTTAATTTCAACAAAAGTAATCCAACTTCCACCATTTAACCGTTACACTCTTAAATATCATAATATTATTGTTTCCATGGAAATTAGTATTACAGCAAAAATCACAATTTCACCAGTAAGTCATATTATAATCATGTAAGCTTATGAAAGGAAGGAAGTAAATGTATATTAATTACAACGGATTTCAATATCCAAATTACATTAACACAACAGGAGAAAGCAGTAGCAATATAAATAATCCAAATACTTTATATCAATGCCCTTACTATGGGTATCCATATAGGTATAATTCTTGTACCCCCAAGTATCCATTGAAGGACTATGGTCCAGAACCCTTTGTTATTAACATTGAAGAAGCTACTAAAGAAAATACTAACTTTCGCACAGCGCTATGGACTGGAAGCCATCTACAAGTTACTTTAATGAGTATAGATGTAGGTGGAGAAATTGGTTTAGAAATCCATCCAAATACGGATCAATTTATCCGTATAGAGGAAGGTCAAGGTATTGTTATGATGGGTGACTATAAAGATAATTTAAATTTCCAGAAAAGAGTCTATGACGACTATGCCTTTATCATACCAGCTGGCAAATGGCATAATGTAATTAATACAGGGAATACACCATTAAAAGTATATTCAATATATGCTCCTCCTCAGCATCCTAGAGGTACAGTTCATGCAACTAAAGCTATTGCGGATGCCGCTGAAGAAAAGCATAGTTAAATCCATACCTTTCATAGAATAGAATATAAGGGCTTGTTCTCTTATTGCTCAAGAACAAGCCCTTTAACTTACCTAAAATTCATTTAATTAGCTTTAACCATCCACTTATTGCCTTTATATCTTATTAGAAATAAAGTGGATCTAAATATCCAATCTACTATCATTGCTACCCATACCCCAAACATACCCATATTCATATACTTAGCAAATAAAAAACCAAAACCTAATCTGAATATCCACATAGATACCACACCAACTACCATAGTGTAACGAACATCATTTGATGCCCTAAGGGTATTAGGAAGTGTAAAAGATAGTGGCCAAATGAGGCATACATTTACGCCATGAAATATTATAACCTGTTTAGCCATTTCAGTAGTTTCTTGTGATAAATTAAATATTTGTAATATAAGGGGTGTAAGCAAAATAATAACTATATTTATGCAAATAGAAGCTATATAGGCATATTTTAAAAGCTTTTTTGTATAATACCTTACTTGTTTATAATCTCCTGCCCCTACGCATTGACTTACCACCGTTACTAATGCTAATCCAATTGATGCTGCAGGAAGAATTTCAAAGGCTGAAACAGTATTTCCTACTGCATTAGCTGTTATTGATGCGGTACCAAAGCCAGCAACAACACTTAATAGCATTATTTTACCAAGTTGAAACATGCTGTTTTCTACTCCGTTAGGTATACCTATCCGAAGCATTTTAACTACCATTCTTCTATTAAATTTATAACGAAAAGGCTTGCTAATATGTATAATTAGCTCTTGATTTCTAAGAAGGGCTACTATAATTACTGCTGCCACTACTCTTGAAACCAATGTAGGAATAGCAACTCCTTCCACACCTCTTCTAAAACCGTATATCAATATAGCATTTCCTATTACATTTATAGCATTCATAACAATAGAAATTATCATAGTAATTTTTGAATTTCCCATAGCCCTAAATAATGCAGCTCCACTATTATATATAGCTATGAAGGGAATGCTTGAAAATACTATAAGCATATATGTGGTAGAATATGCCGCTACATCTGGTTCAATTTGTCCAAAAACTACATTTAAAATAAAATCTTTACCTATATATAATACAGTCATTATGATAATTGAAATTAAAGTTACAAAAACCAGCAATTGCTCTCCTGCCTTAGATGCCTTATCGGCTCGCTTTTGACCAATGTATTGACCTGCTACCACTGCTCCACCAGTAGCTAAGGCGGCAAAAACATTAATAATTAAAATATTAATAGAGTCCACTAGAGAAACGGCAGATACAGCACTTTCCCCAACCTTAGCAACCATAACTGAGTCTGCCATACCAACAGCCATAGCAAGAAATTGCTCAATTATAAGGGGATATATTAATTTTATCAAGGCTTGATTAGTGAAAATATAATTCTTTTTTTCTTGTAATTTTTCATTCATCACTTATTTCCTTTCAATAAAGAAATACCTTATACTTGGTATAAGGTAAATCAACATTCGCTTTTGTAATTATAGATTTATATAGAGATATCCTTCTTTTATTCCTACTAACAGCAACCAGTGCCATCAATGGAGCAAACATTTACTGTTGGTTTTACTTCAGCCTTTTTAACATTAATATGTTCAAATATATCAAAGGTCTTATTTCCATCCTCTAAAATAAAGAAAGGAATTCCAACCTTTCCATTCTCCTTAATGGAATTAAAAATTGCTTCCTTATCCCGGTATTGCAAAAACTCTTTTAAGTAAGATATTTTTTCTGTAATATTTCTATACTCTAACTGAATATTATCGCAATCCTTTAATTGCTCTTTAGCCTCAACACAATCTGGACAGAAATCTGCACCATACATAATAATTTTCATATTAACAGCTCCTTCCTAAGTTAGTTTAATGTAGTCACAATGTATAATTTTTCAACCAACTATTATTTTTATAGTTTATCTATTATTAAACCATAAAACACAGACAAGAGCAACATTATTTGCTTTAGTCCTGTATATACTCTATACAACCATTAGCTATATCTTTGAAATCAATGCTTTCTTCTAAGATTGTAGAATAACCAGTACCATTGCTATCGTGATCTCTTATAGCATATTGACTTTGATTTATAAATTTCATATTTCTTATGGTAGTGTTTTCAGAATCCTCTAGATTAATGCCAATTAGCCTTGAATTTATAACAGCATTTTCAAAGGTATTGTTATGATTGGCTCCATTGTTTTGTCCTATAACTGGATTTGGCATTATATTAGGATCGTCCCACTCTGTCGTTATACCAATATCCATACGATGTCCCAATCTAGGAGCTCCTGAAATAGGACCAATCTGCAAATTTTTAAAAATACAATTTCTTGTCCAATGCTCCACATAAATACCTATACTATGATTATCATCCTTATAGCAATTATCAATGGTTATATTTGAAAATATAGCATTGTTGCAATTAGCTCCAGTCCATAATCCCATCCATCCTGTATCCCTTATCCTTACCCTATTTACAGTACATTCTGTAGCTGCCCACAGGCCACATTCTCCAGTACCATTCATAGAACCTCTTACTGTTTGATAAATACCGCTGATATCACAATCTTCAATAATTGGAGGTATTTCTGGTGTATCATACAAGTATTTTGGATAATAGGCCTGCCAGTACAGACCATACTCCGTAAAATCTTTTATTATACATCTTTTTACTACTAAACCATTGGTTTCTCTTGCTTCAATAGCCTTAGCTACCTTTCTATTTCCATTGAACCAGCAATCATATATTTTACTGTTAGGGTTATTCTCTTCTATGAATATCATCGCCTCATCTTTATTACCATCAAAGCATATACCCTGTCTCTTATACACGTCTGACGCTGCCGACG
>DGDR01000146.1:0-489 GCA_002385545.1 Clostridium sp. UBA3947 | reverse complement strand
TTTATTACCATCAAAGCATATACCATGTACTTCACTTCCATCTCCTCTAAGTTTAAGTCCAAATTTAAGTACCGCTCCCCCTAAACTCCTTGCCCATATTTTGTGAGGAGCACCAGCGGTTACCGATGTTGTATTAACATAAACTCCTTCCTCCAAAACTATGTTTTGAGGTACAGTGGATTTAAAAGCCTTAATAAAGGCTTCAGTATTATCAACTAAGATATATTCTGATGGAAGCTGATAGCTTTTAGGAGGCTTTGGAAGCTGGGCGAATCCCTTTTCTTCTTCAATTGATGGTGCAGCTTTTTCCTTTTTAGCCGGTTCCTTATAGTAATATAGGGAAATATCATCTACATAACAGTAACCGTTGTTTAAAGACTTTATATAAATCTTAGCAGATTCATTTTCTTTTCCAGTTCTAAATATTAGGGTTAACTTAATGTATTCGGTAGAATTAGCACTGGTGTTTAAGTCTGTTCCTCCAAAATC
>DGDR01000015.1:2810-9560 GCA_002385545.1 Clostridium sp. UBA3947 | reverse complement strand
TTTATCTAACTCATATTATACCAACTTTAGCAAAAATAAAACAAGGGACCTTTTGTTTTCACCATTTTAGTGTGTCCAAAACGTCCCTTTTTACTTTATAAGAACTTTTCTATTTTATATTCTTGCTTTTTCTTATTGAACCAGCTCTCTACTTCAGAAGTAATCTTATCCTCTAATAATTCTTCTTTTACTTTGTCCTTGCTGCCTTCGAAAGTAGCTTCTACTGCTTCTTTTTTATCCAATACTTTAATAATGTGATATCCATACGAACTCTTTACTGGACCACTGATTTCATTAACCTTTAAAGCAAAGGCAGCTTCTGAAAATTCTTTAACCATATCGTCCTTTGTAAAATATCCAAGATTTCCTCCGTCATCTTTAGTTCCAGAATCAGTTGAATATTCCTTTGCAAGTTTAGCAAAATCCTCACCAGCATCAAGCTTTGATTTTACTTCCTTTGCAGTAGCTTCATCCTTTACAAGGATGTGGCTAGCCTTTACCTGTTCTGGTTGATCATAGATAGCTTTATTTTTCTCAAAGTATTCCTTCATCTCTTCATCAGTTATTTTTATATTAGGTTCCAATAATTTTCTAATACCAGTGTTGGATCTTATATCCTTTTTAAAATCCTCTTCGGTATAAGAGTAATATTCTAACATTTTATCGAAGGTCTCTCTTCCACCAGCTTGTTCTATTACTTTCTGCAATTCCTTTTCTATTTCTTCGTCAGTTACTGTTAAATTGTTTTTCTTTAATTCTAAGTCAATAATTTTATAGTTTATTAGGCTATCTAATGCAGATTGTCCGTTAACCTTGGCTAGTGTTTCAAATAATTCATCCTTAGTAATTTCAACATTTCCAACGCGGGCAACCACTTTATCCTTCATAGCTTTATATGTAGTTATTCCCAGTATTATAGCTAAGACTGAAACTAATCCTAATGCTATTGATAGTACAACGATTGCAACATTTTTTTTATTACTAGACAAAACTCTCCTCACCTTTCCTGCTCTTTTTATTGGGTATCACTTAAGGTATTATTTTTATAACTGATTATAATACGATACAGTTATATATTAAGCTCAATAACTTAAATGAATCTTAAATAATTTTTATTAGGCTTAAATTACTCCCTATTTGTATTCTACAGTTAAAAACTAGAATACGCAATAATAAATTCAATTTCTTGGTTTCCCTTTTTATATTAAGAGTATGCCCATTTTTTTCACCTTTAAAAAAGAAATACAATATAAGCTACTAATAAAGCAACATTGGCAAGTTTTATAATAGGAAGTCTCATTCTCACCTTGTCTGACACATCTAATGCCTCCTTGCCTTTAGCTATAATAAAGGTTATTAAAATAATAGGTAAGATTAGGGCTATATTGTAAATAGTAAGATAAAGTAAGGCCTTGTTTGTAAGTAACTTTTCAGTTTGAATAACGGTAACTATATTTAGCAAATATAGCTGACCTGTACATAAAAATTCCCCTAAGGAAACTGCTAGACCAAAAAACAGACTAATAAGGGCCAGGAGCTTTGAATGTCCAAAGGCAGTAATTTTTTTAATTAGATTATGGTTGAAATTTCTTAAGCCTGTAGGCATTTGTAAGGTTATATCTCCGTACCTTTCCTTTCTAGCTACAAAGGCGTCCTTTATGTTCAATAGAATAAGGGTAATTATAAAGGTCAGAAGCAGTACCTTGCTAATAACAGCATACTTGGACAAATCAACCCTTGCTAACACAGTGCAAAGTAGGGTTCCAAAAAGGAAAAAGGCTATGAACTTCCCAATAGCAAAGGCAATTCCACTACTTCTTATTCTTCTGTTGTCTAAGGTTAATAAAGATAAGAAAAATAATAGCATAGATAGGGAACAGGGATTTAAGCCATTGACAAAGCCAGCGGCAAATACACCTGATAGCTTGAAACTTTCAAATTTTTCTATGGTTTTCGAATTATCTACCTTTGACGAATCTACCTCTAAGGTGTCAACTTCACTGTATAATATCTGATGCTCCAGTAGCTCTTTTATATTCTCTTTTCCAGCCAGGCACTTATCTCCTACAAAGACCTTAGGAATTATCCCTCTCTCCTTTTCAGGCACCTTATATAAAGCTTCATATTCATCTAGCAGTGCCTTTTCCGCTGGTACTGCTATGTTATACCTTATTAGATTCGCATTAGGATAATTTAAGGATATATCTTCAAAATACCCCTCTAGTTCATTACAGCTTTCACAGGTATTAGAATAAAAAATAATAACGTCTATTTTTCTAGTTACATCTGCCTTTACCATTATTGGAAACATAAATGCAATAACTAGTAAAACAGGTAGCAAAACAAGTATCCAATGCCTTCTTTTCATCCAATTACACTCCTTAATGTTTACTTATATCTTAACTCTTAAAGTTTATATGCTGCAGGCTTAATAACCTGCAGCAAAAAATTACTTACCATATATTTGCCAATCATATAAACAGTAAAAGCTTGAATTTGGCCTTGCAAAACTTATGGTCACGTACCTTGTATTAAAGCTTTGTGAGAACTGAATCTTCTGTTCTCCGCCACTACAGGATACAGTACCTTTATTAACCCATGCTCTTCCATCCCAAGCATATACAACATAAGTTTTTGGATAGTTAGTGGTACTCCATTTTAATTTCATGCTCGTGATGGTCTTCTGAGCGCCTAAATCTATAGTTACATAGTCATTTCCGCTTGGTACACAAGCCCATCTAGAAACATCTGGATCATTATCGTTAATGTATTTTGCATAATAATTATAATAGGTTGAGGATGCAGATATAGGCTTGTTTAAAGCCAAATTAGTTCCATTTGGTGTTGGTTGTGGCTCAGGTTTTGGATCTGGCTGTGGTGTTGGTTCTGGATCTGGGTTAGGAGTTGGTTCTGGTGTAGGCTCAGGTGTTGGTGTTGAGCCCTTGTATACGGCATAGGCTGCTCCATATCCAATTTTATTGCAGTTATAACCTATGTATCCATAACCGTTTTCTCCCCAGCCTGTTCCCCAGGAGTTTTTAATTATCCATGCACTCTTGCTGTCATCCCAACCAACGATAACTATCGCATGGTTTATAGAACTGCTTGTATTACGATTGAATACGCCGCCAGTATATGCTTGGAAATAAGAATCTGCTGCTACACAGGCAAATACAGGTCCGTACGTATAGATAGCAGTTTTAATTTGGTCCACTGTAGGCATACCATATTGCCCAGCTATGTATCCCCAGCTGTCAATCTTATAAGGCTTGTTTGCATTTTTGCAGTAGCCGTTTGTTCCAGTATAAGGCATATCACTTTCTAACGGTATTCCTGAGCTTTGAATCATATCAAATATAGCCCATCCACCATTACAGGAATAACCCTTATTGTTACATGAAACAAGATACTGCTCTGAAAGATCTACATCCTTCTTATCCTTTATCTTAATTATCCCCTCTACCACACCAACAGTACTAAAGGCCCAACAGCTTCCGCAGCCTCCTTGATTTCTAACAGGAGTCACGCCTCCCTGAGCTCTCCAATCAAAGGAGCTTGGCAATGAGCGTAAAGCTTTTACTGGTTCACTAATAGAAGTCTTTACCTTTGCCTGTACTTGTGATTCTATACCAGTTATTTTCTCTAATGGATACAAGGTAGCAGAATTTTTACCAACAGTAAACTTATAATTCTTTTTCTTTATGTCCTTCCTCATGTTTTCTATGTCAGCAGAAGTAAGTCCTCCACCTTCTGGAGCCTTGTATGACTGCAATCCCACATAATCACAATTGCTGCAATCTGATCCGCTTAAAGTGTCATTCTCCGATGCAAATACCACCGTTGAGGATATAAGCAAGGCAACGGTTATAATTAACGTTGTAATAATTCTGTTTGATTTCTTATTGACCAAACCTTTCCCCCTTCACTAATTTTAATTATATTGCCATCCTCTGCGTAGCTTTAACTTCTTCTTTAGCCTATTAAGTCTTATCCCCCCTTTATTCTTTATTTTGTAATAATGGTTACCATAGATATATGGCAACCATATTATCCAGTAGTAATATTCAACTTATAAAAAGCTTGTCCCATTAAAACTTCCACTAATTGCTCTCTCTGATTATTACTTTATGTACCCCTTCATCTATGTCTATGAATTCTCTTTCCTCCTTGGGAATATCTCCCCATATAAGCTCCCTTTTCCCTTCTAATAGCTGAGATTCTATATATGTCTGAAAGTTATACAGCATTTTTTTTACTATGGAAGACCAATGTATAAAGCAAGGAGAGGGATCATTATAATATAAAATACTTTTATCAATGATAACCTTTTCTTTCAAAGGAAGATTAATAAGCTTATCATTAAATAACACTACATTATCTTTATTTATAATAGTAAGTTCCTTCATTTGTACCTCCTATATTTTATCTATATACTTAATATACAATAATTTCCATTTTAAGGCAATTATTTTTTGTAAATATTATGTTACTATTAAATTAAATAATTCTATCGCATGTATCGACTCCACTACTTAACCAGCACTTACTGTTCAATATTTTTCGCCACATCATTCCCTTTTTCTCTTGCATGTGTTAGAATTAATTAAAGATTAATTTTTTATGAACAAGGCTAACTTAACATTGGCTTGGGGGTGGATGTTATTTTTACTGTTATGAAACTGTTTTCAAAGCTGAAATCGACAATTAAATTCTTACCAAAGAAGAAATTGTCAAAAGAGTCTAAGGCATCAAAAAAGTCAAAGGGTTCAAAGAAGCAAAAGCCAAACAAGCAAAAGCCAGCAGGGAAATTCAAGCTTTTTCCAAAGCTATTGGGAAAGCTTAAAATTTCTCAGAAGCTGAAAATATCCTTTATCACTGGCACCCTGTTTTTACTTCTTGTAGGGTTAGTAGGCTTTCTAAATATGTCAAAAATACATGATAATGGTCTCTTTGTATACGATATTAATTTAGAGTCCTTCAATAAGCTTGCTACTATTAGAGGTAATGTTATTGATATCAGGGCTACCATGGAAAGGATTCTCCAAGAAAACAATCAAGTTGAAATTCCAGAGCTTTCTAAGTACATTGACGGATTAGTGGAAGAAAACGAAAAATTGTTGCAGGAGTTTGAGGCAATCCCTTATCATTCTGAAGCCGAAATGGAGATATATGAGGATAGCGTAAAAGCTAGACTAGACCTTTATAACACTACAAGGGATGAAATTATAACTGCCTGCCTAAATGGAGATTATTCTACTGCTAGAATGAAGTATAACAACACTTATACTGTAATTTCTAAGAAGGATATAGAAAATGGCTTAACAGAAATGCAAAAGGAAAACTTTAAGAGTGCCACTGCAAAAAACAAGGAAAACATTGCAACCTATACAATTTCACTGATAATTTTGTTAATCATTATTGCATTAGCTTCTATAATTTCCTTCATTACTGGTACTGTAATTTCTAGAGGAATAACTTCAAAAATCAAAAAGGTTCTTAACTTTGCTGTGGCTATAAGCAGCGGAGATTTATCAAACAAGATTGAAGTTGAAGGTAATGACGAGCTAGATGAGATGTGTAATTCTCTAAATAAGGCTTCTGATAATGTATGTGCTCTTATAAATGAAATAAATCAAGGCATTGAGGACTTAACATCTTCTAGCACAGAGCTTAGTGCAACTATGGAGGAAATATTAGCCACTGTAGATACTATAAAATCCTCCACACAAGTTATTGTAGGAAAAGGTACAGAGCTATCTAAGTCTACAGAGCATGCTAAAGCAACTACTATAGAAATAGGTAAATTAACAGAAGACCTAACTACTAGAGCTCTTAATGGCGAAGAGGCTGCTATAACCATAATGAACAATGCCCTACAAGTTAAGGAATCTGCGGACAAGTCCTCCAAGGAAGCTTATGATTTATATAATGAAAAGGAAGCAAATATAAAGAAGGCAATTGAAGATACAAAGATAGTAAAAGAAATTACTAAGATGGTAAATGCTATAAAAGATATTGCAGAGCAGACAAATCTACTTTCCCTTAATGCATCCATTGAAGCTGCCAGAGCTGGTGAAGCAGGTAGAGGCTTTGCAGTAGTTGCAGAAGAGGTTAGAAAGTTAGCGGATAAATCCTCTCAATCTGTTGGAACTATAAAAACCTTAGTAAGCCAAATCGAAACTGTTATAAACACCTTAGTTATAAACGCTCAAGAGGTATTATCCTTTATAGATAACAAGGTTAAACCAGATTATGCTACAATGATTAAGGTAGGCACCATGTATGGAGAGGACGCAATGCTTCTTAAGGAAATGTCTCAAAAGCTATCAGAAGCCGCTAAAAATATAAATAGTAGCGTAAATGATGTTGAAAAGGTAATAGAAACAGCTACTCAAGTTTCTAAAGAGTCTTCTATAAGTTCTGAAAACATCTTAGTCAGTCTTGAAGAAACTTGTTATGCTGTAAACGAAGTAACAATCCAAGCTCAAAGTACTGCAGAATTAGCAGACAGGCTTGCTGAATTAGTTGATCAATTTAAAATATCTTAAAGAGTTTTAATAGGCTGTTGTGCAATTAGAAAATTTACTAATTACGCAGCAGCCTTTGTTATTTTTTCTAATTTAATTTTCATCCTATTATTATATTTTATGGTTTTTGCAGCAGTACCCCATCAATTTTTCCCTATGTTGCTTTGTTTCAAAATAGAGTTGACGCTTAAGTAGAAATATTAGGACAAGCCATAGATGGAAG
>DGDR01000015.1:0-2632 GCA_002385545.1 Clostridium sp. UBA3947 | reverse complement strand
TCCTAAAAGTTTATATTATAAGCTTTTATTTCTTGAAGTAGACTCTCTAACAATAATATCAGGACTTATCCTTACATGCTTATGTACCATGTTTCCTTTTACCTTATCCATTATCATTTCACCGGCTCTTACACCTAGTACAAAAGTATCTATATCTATAGAGGTAAGAGACGGAGTCATATAAGGAGCTAAAGGGAAGTTATCAAAGGTAATTATACCCATTTCATCTGGTAGCTTTAAATTTGATTCCTGTAAGGCTTTAATTGCCCCGAAGGCAGTATAATCATTAATGCAAATCACTGCATCTGGCATAGGCTTTAGCTGTAGTAGCTTTTTCATACATTGATACCCATCTTCATCGGTGCCCATTCCATTCATAATATATTGTGGATTTATAGGTATATCAGAGCTTATTAGCTGCTTCTTATAACCTTCTATACGTTGATTGGAAACAGTCTCTGTTGGTGTTCCTCCGATAAAGGCTATTTTACTATAACCCATATCCAGCATATGCTTGCAAGCTAGCTTTCCAGCATAATTATTGTCTATGTCCACCCAAGTGCTAGGAAAATCAAGGTTAATATTACCTATAACCACATAAGGAAAATCAATGTCGTTTAGGCGTTTAATTATATCAGCATTTACTAATGTGGCATGCAATACAACTCCATCTACTCTCTTATTATAGACGAATCTTTCCAAAAGGTTCTCTGATGGCTTTAGATAATTAAAATCACAAATTGTTAATTCATAATTATTAGCAAAAATAATGCTTTGCAAGCCACCTATCATATTGTAAAAATAATAGTCTAAGGGCAAAGTATTAATACGTGAATTGAATAAAAAGCCTATACTAAAGCTTGTTTTCATAACAAGCTGCTTTGCCATACTATTAGGTATGTAGTTCATTTCTTCTATTATTTTTTTTACTTTTTTCCTAGTTTTTTCGGAAATTCTAGGATCATTATTTATAACTCTAGAAACCGTTGATGCAGAAACTTTTGCAAGCCTTGCTATATCACGTATAGTTGTTGCCACAGAGGTCACCTCTTCCCTAATATAATCTAATAAATATGATATACTAATTTTTTGAAATTTACAAGAAAATCAAAAAAGCGACCAAAAAATCGCTTTTATAGATTTTCAGCAAATATCTAATAAAAGCAAAATTAAGACACTTAAATAAACTTATATATGATAGTGTGTTTATATTCTTCTCCTACTCTCAATATGGGACAAGGGAAATTTTTGTTATTTACTGCATCAGGAAAGAATTGAGTTGCAAGGCAAAGGCCTGAATACTTACTATACTGACTTTTTCTATCCCTACTGTCATCATCAATGAAGTTTCCGCTGCCAAATTGAACTCCTGGTTTAGTTGTATATACTTCCATTACCCTTCCACTACTTTCATCTACTAGCTCCGCTGCCTTTTCTGATAAACTACCATAGGTGTTTAACACCCATGTATGATTATAGCCTTTAGTAATTGCTATTTGCTCAAAGTCTGACTCAAGGTCTCTTCCTATAGCTTTAGGGCTTGTAAAATCCATCGGTGTACCTATAACATCCTGAATTTCTCCTGTAGGTATTTTATTACTGTTTATAGGAATAAACTTATCCCCATTAATCCAAAGCTTATGCTTTAAAATACTGCCAGAAGAACGACCTGCTAGGTTAAAGTATGATTGATTAGTCATATTTACTATAGTATCCTTATCTAAAGTCCCATGATAGCTTATAACCAGTTCATTATTATCCGTTAATGAATATATGACTGTTACATCAAGCTTCCCTGGATAGCCCCCTTCTCCATCCTCACTAGTATATGTAAGGGCAAGAGCATCTTGTCCATTATTCCAGACTACTTCTGCATTCCAAACTACCTTATGAAAGCCTACAAAGCCCCCATTAAGATGGTTTTCTCCTTCATTTTTATCCAGCTTATACTTTACATCATCTATTTCTATGGTTGCTCCCCCTATTATATTGGCGCAACGGCCTATAATACCGCCAAAGCAATGCTGGCTTTTTTCATAATCAGCAAGGTTATCATACCCAAGAACCACATCGTCTAGCCTACCCTTCTTATCTGGCACCTTCAGGGATACTAAGGTAGCCCCAAAGTTTATTACCTCTGCCACCATTCCCTTTGAATTAGATAAAGTATATATATCTATTGGTATACCCTTGCTTGTTTTATCATAAAATCTTTTTGTAATCCTCAAAACCTGCTAGACCTCCCTTCAATATCCTTTCAATTCAAAATATATGAGAAAAATTTCTCTAGCTTGAGCAATAAAAAATTAAAGTGGAAGATTATAAAATTTCCTATACAGTACGAAGCAGCTTGTATGGTCTTCTCTGGACAATTCCGCCGTATAAAAGATAGCTCACTGGCAATATGGACATTTAGCTTCTGTTGACCTTCGTTGGTTGCCACAGTTTTTACAAAATACTATTCCTTCTTCTGCTACGGCAGATGAATTAAGGACTCCATTCTGCTTACCTTGGAATTGATTCTCCTTCAAATTAATATAAATTAAGATTTGTAAAACCAAAATCGCTACTCCAATAATTAATAATAAGCCTAGTCCAATATATAACATGGTTAATTCACTCTCCTTAAAGC
>DGDR01000112.1:3627-4510 GCA_002385545.1 Clostridium sp. UBA3947 | reverse complement strand
ATCTAATGGGATTGACGTATAGGCCATCTCAACATATCCAGTCATAAAATTAGTAAAAATATATCCACCATTGATTTTATATTGATATGGCTCATTAATGGTATTTATAGTTCCCTTTGACAATGCTTCTCCAATATGTTCTTTTACATCTAAATTACCGTCTGAATCTAATTCAAAATTAGTTACATGTATTAAAGATGGATATACATTTAGTTCGTATAGCCTACTCGTATCATCAGACTGATAAAATGTTCCAGAAGATTTAATCATTGGAGCTACAGATGTAACCCTGCCATTCCTGTCAAAAAGAATCCTTCTACATGACTTTACGTTGATAACACCATAAGGCAACTCTCCCCTGCCATCTATAATACAGATCGGCTGAGGATTATCGCCTTGTCCATTTGTAAATCTATCTACATATTGAGAAGGGACTCCTATTAGCCCCATTAAGTCAGCAGTCCACTCTAAGGCATCTTCCCATTCAATCTTATCAATGCCGGCCTTTCTGTAAACCCTTTCAATGATAGACCTTAAACTAACATAACCTGGATTGTATGCCATAATGGTGTATTAAAAATTGTTTAAAAAATTCTTTATTGAGTCTTCTATGTTGTCGTCTATATCTGGAGACATATTAGCAAGTGGATTTTCCTTAGAATAATATTTCTTAGTCTTATCGAAATATTTACCATCCTTGCATCCAGACTCGTTCATTTCTATTATGAAGCCGTTGTCTATCTCTTCAACACGAACAGATCTAGACATTCCATTCTCTTCTACTCGTCTTGACCATACCCTTGGCCTCTTGGTTTCTTCATTTGAATATTCTTTCATTGGTCTAATTTTATTCAAAATAATCATTAAATCTTTCATCTGATTT
>DGDR01000112.1:2711-3439 GCA_002385545.1 Clostridium sp. UBA3947 | reverse complement strand
TAAGCCCATGTAGCCTCCCAGTCAATAGGGTTTTTTGTCATGTCTAACTTACCATCCTTGATGACAATCTTTTGATCTATAGCTTTGATTCGCAAGAAACCTAATCTATAAGGTAGTCTGAACTCAAATGATTCTGTAATAATCTTGTTGGCCATCCTTATATTAAACTCCCTGCAAACCTTAGCATATGTTCTATAACCTATGCCGTTCCTCCCAACCTTGTCTTTATAGAATCTATAGCATTCTGCAAGGCCTCTTATCTCACATGGTTTCTTCTTGTAAATGTTCTCCTCTCGTTCCATACACTATTAGTTTTTAATATCTCCACTTGCATCATTAAAAGTATCTGGAATTCCATTTAAGAATATCCTTATGTCAGATGAAAGGGCCTCTTTTTTAATGTATTCAATACCATCAGAATCAATAGGATATTCTGTTACATCTGGATCGAAATCTGGATGTTGTGTAGGATCATTCAATACTCCTACTACAGATATTCTATTAATCAATAATGACTCAAAGTTTTTTGATTTAAACACCATCTTGCCATGATCGTAAGCCCCGTATACTATCCCTTTATTGAATCTACCATTGCCAACATACGGGAGTTCCACAGAAGAGACATGTTTGAACATTATGTTCTTATAAGTATCTGTACTTATAGTCTCAATCGCAAGACCAAATCTAGTGTTTAAAAATGATGGCACATTCTCTGCTATCAAATACCT
>DGDR01000112.1:0-2554 GCA_002385545.1 Clostridium sp. UBA3947 | reverse complement strand
GTTTCGAGGAATTTATATATAATTCTTAAGTCTAGATCCTCATCATCAACAATGTGCCCTTGCCTGATAAGCTCTAGTATCATGTAAGAAATTTCATTCAGCGTCATCTGGAATCTTCTTAGATTTTATAGCTTTCCTAGCGTCTTGCCATTGCTTATTACCAAACATGGCTGCAGCTACAGAAAATCCTACAATAATAACTTCATCACTGTCTTTAATAAAAGCATATAACGTAGAAGCTAAGGCTATGTATATGGCTACTAACTTAGACAATGAAAGCTCAATTCTTATTTTCATATCGTAATATTAAGAGTGTAAAATACTATTTCCTTAGCAGATTCTATTATATGGTTAGTTTCATGTTCAGTAAGCTCTACACCTTCCTTAACAGAATCTTCTAATATTTGGATATACAATTTTAGGTATTGGTTAGGCCAAAAATAATCATATGCTTTGTTGTAGTCATAGGCTGCCCAAGACAATATCTCTAATTCAGATATTGAAGCGGAATGCTTCTTCAACTGATCAACAAGCTCTAACTTATATTGATCTGTTACTAACATATTTTCTCCAATGCTTTTAGTATGCGAATAGATTCTTCATATAACCCAGCTTCAAAAGAATACTTTATATCATACAACCAAGACAACCTCCTTATCGGGGTTTTTAAGGTTGTTGAATAATATCCAAAGTACTCCTTCCATACCGTATTTTTATTTAAATGAATGATTTTTCGTGTAAGGTTCTTGACAAATAACGATTTATATTCGCTATCTATAGTCCCAGCAGTTGTAGTAACATAAGCTAACTTAGTCTCATAAATGTAATCCTCAAATTCTATAGATGTATCCAACACATACCCAGAATATTCTCTTAGGTATTGTAGCTTGTCTGTCGGTATAGAAAAGGAATGGACGTCCTCAGAGTCATATTTTGCTATAGTAAAAGTTATGCCTATAACGTCAGTGCTTAAATTAACACCTAAAGAATCATATTCTTCTGATGGAGTAATGTCTTTAATTAAAATCTTACCATTACCTAGGTTTTCAATAATGTGTTTCATTTACTGCGATTTGAATCTTGTTTAATCATACTGACATCTATTTTAATTTCTTCTAAATCCTTGGAAATCGAATCAACCCTGTTCTCCAGCTTGAATAAATCTTTAACTGTTGACTCAACTTCTTTCTTTTGTAATGCAAAACTAATCCTCATCTCAGATACAACACTGCTCACTTCTTTTAATGTACTAATATTTTGTTTTAAAAAATATATCAACATTCCTGAAAGCAATGTGAGTAATCCATATATAATCCAAGAGGCTAGTTCAGGGAAGGTGGCAAATAACTCTTTCATAAATTTATTTATTATTTACTAGACATAATACATTTTGTTAAATTATAATCTAAAAATGGCTCTTGATTTTATAAACAAATATATCAAAATAATCAGCAGTAATATGTAGAATATATATTTAAAAACATTAGTATCCTTTTGGGATATAACATCTTCAGCTTTAGATATAACAGACTCTTCTGTGATTTGGACTGTATTGTCATCCTTCTTTTGTGAACCAGATGCAACAATAACCTTCTGTTCCTCCTTAATAGCTTTATTAATAGACTTGATCTCAGTTATCTTTTCGGTTTTAGGTAGTGATACTATATTTGAATCTCTAGGATTTAGTACGATCTCAAACTCCACTTCGGTTATTGTGGTAATATGCTCCTTGGTAGAATCATTAATAGAATAAATGATTTCAACTGTAGAGCTATCAGTTTTCTCAGTAACATCAGCGTTGATAGTCTCTTTTGTGTCTGAAATAATTTCATTAGCAGAAGCCCTTTTGAGGCTTCCGCATGATGAAACTATTAACGCAATTAAGATGAACCAAAAAAACTTACTTAGATTCCTTAATATCCGAACTAGGTACATCATCTTCTGGTTCTGAGTTTTTAATTGTTACCGTAGTTATTGAAAGCTTGATTTCTTCTACCAAATCATGAACCTGTGCGTCAGGCAGGGACCTTACTACAGAAATGATTTGATTAAACACTTCAATTGGCAATGCTACGTGAGTTGCTTGTTGTCTTGAACGTTCCATAATAATAAAGTTTTAAAATTAAATGCAAATATAATAAAATTTTACCATAATCGCAAATTTATTATTTAAATAATTTCTATGTAAATATCCTCACTATTATTCTGAGCTTCAAGAAGAATCCTGACAAGCTCTTTCTCATAGTAAGTACTGTTAGTAACAACACCCTTAGATGTATTTTCTCCAACAATTATACATCCCTCCGAATCACTCGCTCTATTTCCTCTATGTATAAGAATTCCATCAAAGAATGGAACGTCAATAAGCCTCGGTAGAATGCGCTTAAATTTGGGAGATTCATTAAGAATAATCTTATATATCCCAGGTGGGATTGCTGTCTTCCCAGGAATCTTATCTGCCTTGCTCTTTAGAGTACGTACAGGATCTTCTATCGTATCGCAAAAGTATGTCCCATTCACATACAACTTCCCAATTGTATAATCTTTGCCGTTA
>DGDR01000086.1 GCA_002385545.1 Clostridium sp. UBA3947 | reverse complement strand
CCCGTTAGGGGATTTTTTTATTATACAAGAAATATATTTTGAAGTTTATGGAAAAAGTATTATAATAACATTAGAGACATTTCTTTTACTATTCCCAATTAATTATTCTTGTTTCCAGCAGGTATATTTTATATAATCAGTTTAGTATGTTTTTTATATATAAATTTCTGAAGATATAGTTGCTTTAGGAAATGTTTAAGAGCTTTCTACAAAATTATAGCTACTTGAAAGGAGGAACAGTTAGAAAAGTAAATCTTTCTTTGAATTTAGAAAATGTAGAGTAACAAAGGCTTGGGAAAGTAATATTTTTTAGAAAAGGTGATTAAATGGATACTATATTATTAATAATAAAGTCAATAATATTAGGTATTGTGGAAGGGTTGACAGAGTTTTTGCCGGTATCATCCACAGGTCATATGATAATTGTTCAAAATCTAATAAATTTTCAGGGGCAAACTCCTAACTTTGTTGAAATGTATACATATGTTATACAGCTAGGAGCTATATTAGCAGTAGTTATACTTTACTGGAAAAAGATAAGCAACACACTGGTTAATTTCTTTCCATCGAAACAAGGCTATGAAAAGTCAGGCTTTAAGTTTTGGTTAATGATAGTTATTGCTTGTATTCCAGGAGGTATCCTAGGAATATTGTTTGACGACTTGGCAGAAGAATATTTATTTGCACCTATACCAGTGGCCATAACCTTATTTTTAGGCGGTATTTGGATGATTTATGCTGAGAAGCAATTTAAGACTAAGGGATCTGGGGACAAGGAATTGTATGTTACACCAAAGCAGGCTTTTGTAATTGGATTATTCCAGTGCCTAGCAATAATTCCTGGTATGTCTCGTTCTGCTTCTACCATAATAGGCGGATGGGTAATGGGCCTTACTACCGTAGCAGCTGCTGAATTTTCCTTCTTCTTAGCTATTCCAGTTATGATGGGAATGAGCTCTTTAAAGCTTATAAAAATAGGAGGTTTAACAACTTTAACCTCAGCAGAAATCATCACTCTCGGAGTAGGCTTTGTAGTTTCATTTTTAGTTGCCTTAATTGTAGTGGATAAGTTTATTGCCTACTTAAGCAAGAAGCCAATTAAGGCCTTTGCTGTATATAGAATGATATTTGCTGTAATAGTATTAATAACTGGTTATTTGGGATTATTCCATTAAGAAAGTTTACAAAGCTGATACACAACTGACGGTATTGTTAGTTGTGTATCAGCTTTTTTCCTTATTCATCAACACTTTTTTAAAACAAAGCAATATAGGTGAAAAATGCTATAGGGCTTTTAGAGATAAGAGTTGAGATATAAGATATGAAACAATAAAAAAGCTGTTGCATAACCAACAGTTTTGCTAGCTATGCAACAGCCCTTTAAGCTATCTATAGTGTAAACTTTTTAAGTACTTCGTCTAAGGATGAGGATAGAGTATTTAACTTTTCGCAAGCCATTACTATCTCCTGTAGACCTGCAGCCTGTTCTTCAGCGGAAGCACTAACCTGTTCAGTGGTAGATGCATTTTCTTGTGCCAAGGCAGATACCTCACTTAATGTCTGTAGAACTTGATTCTTATGATTTTGGATGTTCTGTAAGGCCGCTGTTACCTTATTTACATTTTCCTGTAGTAAGTTCATGGAGTTTTCAATTCTAGCAAATCCTTCAGTTGTGCTTTCTACGTTCTCACCAGTTTTTTCATTAAGCTCAAAGCTGTAATTAATACGCTGTTGAAGGGTTACTATATTAGAATGAATATCTTCTATTACCTTTGCTATTTCCTGAGTAGCCATAGATGACTGCTCTGCAAGCTTTCTAATTTCCTCTGCTACTACAGCGAAGCCTTTTCCTGCTTCACCAGCTCTAGCAGCTTCTATACTAGCATTTAAGGCTAATAGGTTAGTTTGCTCTGTTATAGCCTTTATAGCATTTGTAATGCTACTGATTTCATTAGATTTGCTTACTAGGGCTTCTGACATTTCTAGAGCTACTTTATTAGCACTGTTATTTTCGCTATAGGTTTTCCTTAACTCATCGATGCAGTTTAGACCTAATTCTGTATTATCTTTTACATCCTTAGTTGCATTGAGCATCTCAGAGGATACTAGTATTGCATTTTCAACCTCTTTTCCAAGTTCCTCTGATAAGGTAGCACCATCATTTAAGGAGATAGCCTGCTTTGATGAACCAGTAGCTATTTGCTGTACTGCTTTTGCAACCTCTTCACCAACGGAGCTGGAATTTTGAGTGATGGAATATAATAGCTCAGAGGATTCCTTAACGGATTTTGAAGTGCTTTTTACCTTCGTAAGCATTACTACCATATCATCTATCATAGAACTAACTGAATCATTGATAAGGACAACTTCCTTGCTAGAATATTTGTGGGGTGTAGGCTTTTGAGAAAAGTCTCCCTTACGTACATTATCTAATACTGCAACAAGCTCCTTTATAGGAACTATTAGTCTTCTTCCAAATATAGTAGCCATTACAATAATGATAATCACTGATATAATAATTATCATTATAGGATAGGATAATGAAATCCATACCTTGTCAGTTACTTCTGAATATGGCACTAAGCCAATTATAGTTGTTCCAGTTTTAGGATTAGTATTTTTAAAGCCTATATATTTAACATTATCAATGCTTATATTAAGTTCGTTTTTATCTATGGCTTCAATTTCTTGTAGCCAGGCAATATCATTTTTATTTTTGCCAAGCATATCTCTGTTTGTGTGACCAATAATATTATAATTTTTATCTACTGCAAATAAAAATCCATTGTTTCCTAGCTTAATTGATTCTAATATATCGCTTAATTTAGCTAGAGGTACATCTACCCCTATAACACCAACTATTTCATTTTTATCGGTTTTAACAGTTTTTGAAAAAGTTATAACGTAATCAGAATTCTCATTACTTGATTTGTAAGGTTCGCTAATGACGATTTGACCATCTTTTTCTATAGCTAGCTTGTACCAGTCTCGGCTTGTGGGATCAAAGCCTTCTGGAACTTTTTGAGTTGGAGATATTATAAAATCCTTATTGTTATTACCCATAAAGGCGGCAATTATATTATTAGAGCTTACGAATCTGTTTAAAGTTGACTTTAATAAATAAGTATCTGTATTGTCTTTAAAGTTCACTGCATTATGATCATTCGATAGTAGGTTTACAGAATCTATGCTAGTGGTATAGATATTATCTACCATATCAGACATTCTGTAGACGTTACCTAAAATGATCTCCTTTAAGTCGCTTTTAAGATATGTCTCTAATGACCAAACGTTTGCTATGATCACTAGTATGAAAGGTAAAAAAGATGATGCCATTAATAACATAATTAGTTCTTTTTTTAAAGAAGGACGATTAAATTTTCTTTTTTTGTCATTTTTTTTAAATTTGCCACCCCTTTAACAATTAATTAGTAATCTGATAAAAAATTATGTTATATTTTGATTGTATACGTAAATGAAGCCTATTTCAATATGAATTAGTTAACTATTTTTAAACACTTAAAATTTGTTTTTTGGGCTTGGTTTTTATGGAAAAAAAGGGGGCTTTTCTTAGAATTATCAAGAAAAGTCCCGGTATTTGTAAATTGATTTTGTGGACAAAATATACAGGATTTTCCTAGTTGCTCTTTAATATATTAGCAATGAGTTTAAGGTTAAATTTTTGTCCGTTGTATAATACAAGGCCTTTATAAATTTTGGCAGAGAGCCTTATTACTAACAAGGTGAAAGCTAATAATATTATTATGGATAATAAACCTTGTACTAAGCTCATGCTGCCAATTATTAAATCTGCTGGCAATGAAAAGGGCGAAGTAAGAGGTATATATCTTAAAGCAGTTGTTAAGGCTTTATTAGAGCTACCAGCGGTTACATAAGTAACAATCCAGCTTACAAAAATTATCATGTTGAAATAGCCTTGTGAACTAGCAGTTTCCTCTGGCTTAGAAACAGTGGAACCTGCAAGACCAGCAATGACGCTATAGAATAAAAAGCCTAGGCAAAGGATGAATATTGCCATAATTATGGCTGGTACTGATAAAGCAGATGATCCTATATTGTCTCTAAGGAATTTGATTAAGGTGACAGCTATGTTTTCAAAGTCGGGATAAATCTGCCTAGCAATAGCGTTTCCAGCAAATAAACCAATTACTCCTGAAGCAATCCATAGGGTGAACTGTCCAAGGGCTATAACTACATTTGCCAATACCTTGCCAGCTATAAGGGCGTAGGGATGCACAGAGGTTAATAGAGTATCCATTAGCTTTGAGGTTTTCTCTATGGCCACAGATCTACATACGTTTTGGCTATATATTATTAGCATGAAATAAAGGATAAAGCTAAACAGCATAGGTACCACTGTTTTAACAATTTGAACTGTTTCGTTGCTGTTTTTTCCTGTGGTATCAAAGGATAACACAGAAGGTTTAAGCACAAAGGAAAGTTGCTCCTCCGACAAGCCTACTTGCATTAGCTTGTTGGATTGGAAGGCAGAAGTCATTATGCCAAGTAAAGCCTCAGCATCTTCCTTACCTATGGTGGAATTATCCGGTATTATGGCTTTCATTTCATAGTCTGTTCCTTTAGAGCTGATAATTACTGCTACTGAGTCAGAGGACTTTGATTTAGCATATTTAATAGCATCCTCCTCGGATTTTTCATCAACATTGAAAAAGCTAATATGGTCAAATTGTTGCCCATCAACCTGAGCAATAAAGTCCTTGTAATTGGTTGATTTCAAGCCACTATTATCTAAAACATAAACATTCTTTATTGGAGAGGACTGGGGTTCATCCTGTTTTTCTGGTTTTGCCATAAGCAAATTGGTTAGTATCAATGCTCCAAATATAAGCAAGGAAATCAGAATGGTGACAACCTTGAAGCTTGTTTTTTTTGTTGTCTGCTGAAAAGTAAAGGAAAATACGGTTTTCCAGCCTCTAAACTTCTTATTCATTTTCCCATCTCCCTTCTATACTGTCCTTGAAATCTTGAATAGTTCTTTTATTTTGATTACATTTCCATTGTGAAGAATAAGAGTTTCATAAACCTTTGCTACAAATTTAAATAGGAAGAATATGAATATTAACTGTAAGGCTATGGAGCCTATCACTATTGGTAGGCTTACCTTTCCAATCAAAATAGCACCGGGCAATATAAAAGATGAAGATAAAGGGAATAAGAAGGAAAAAGTGATAAAGCCATTTTCTCCAGCGGCCATTAATACTATTGCAGCAGCAAAAGCTATATATACACCTATTAGGATAATAAAAATAAATAGCTTAAGGGCTTCATTTATCTCATCCAATCTACTAACCGTTGCCCCTACAAGTCCTGCTAGGGTGGCGTAGAAAATAAATCCAAGGATAATAATAATCAAGCAAAGTACTATATTAAATAAATTTAAATTCCAAAATAAATTTGAGGGAAGATATTGTGAAAGCACGTTTTCCCCGCCCTTAGAACCTAGAGAAGATACAAGCTTATTTGATATAAATATCAATGCAATCATAGACAGCATCTGTAATAGTACCGCTGTTAAGGCAGCCAATATCTTTCCCACAATTATTGCCAATGGTTTAACAGAAGTTAATAGGTATTCAATTACTCGGGTAGACTTTTCTGTTACTATGGAATGGGCAATTTGTGTGCTAGCGGTGTTGTTTATCATCATCAATATGAATATTAACCCATAAATAAAAGCATATTCCGCTGCAGATATAGAATTATTTTCCTCTACAATTTCCTCACCATTAGCATCTACCATATTAACTAGGGTATCAACCTTTGCATTGAGCAAGCTTAGCTGTTCATCACTAAGCCCAAGAGCGGTACTTCTATAAATTTGAAATTGCTTAGTAATCTCTTCAGTTAAGGAATTTAGGTCGCCTTGTGTCAAAGTACTTTCGCTAGACTTTATAAAGGTTAAAGAGAATTGGGTTTCTTCTTCAGCAATATCTAGAATAATAGAATCAGTTTCTGTGTTTTCGATTCGATTTGCAACATCATCGTAAGGTTCTTCCATAACTTCAAAGGTAATATGGCTAAATTGCTCCAGATTTTTAAGTTCCTTAAAGTCCATAGAACCTAGAGAAGTTTTATTATTAATATAAACCTTCTTAACTAAACTAGCAGCGCCATTGTCTATATTTTCTACACCGTCTCCACCCTTTATCATTTTTAGGAGAGGCATAGAAATAAAACTCAATACAAGGGTTATTAGAAAGGAAATTATAAAGGCCTTGTTCTTTAAAGTTTGAATTAAGGTAAAGCTAAAGACATCCTTCCAGCCTGTGATATTACTTCTCTTCATGAGTATCCCCTACCTTTTCCACGAATATTTCATGAAGGGACGGTTCTCTCAATTCGAATTTAACTAGGGGAACCTTGTCCTCAATTAACTTACCTAGGAAGGTCATAGCTTCTTCCTCGCTCTTAACCTTAAGATGATATTCACTAGGCGTTTTGTTCACTATAGTTAAATTAAAGTCTGAAATATAGGAAGCAATATCTATATCACACTTAATTAAAAGATTTACTCGGCCATAACTTTTTTGATTTCATTTAAGTTTCCTTGCAGTACAACCTTACCACGATTTAGTATAGTGATATCGGAGCAAAACTCTTCGATCGTAGGCATCTGGTGGCTGGACATAATAAGATACTTATTTTTAGAAATTTCCTCCTTTATTATGGATTTAAACAGATCTGTATTAACTGGATCTAGTCCGCTAAGTGGCTCGTCCAATATTATTAGCTCAGGATCTGAAATCAAGGTAGCCATCAGCTGGATTTTCTGCTGATTTCCTTTGGATAGCTGCTCCGCCTTATAGGGTTTTGCAAGCTTTCTGCCCTTAACCTTAGGTGGGAATAAATATTCAGTAACCTGTAACCGTTCTGCCCAGTATTTTATGCGATTCATAGCCTCTTTTTTAGGTACCTTACGGAGCTTTGCAAAGTATAGTAGTTGATCAAGTAAGTCATATTTTGGGTAAAGACCTCTTTCCTCTGCAAGATAACCAACATTGTCTTCTACAGCATTTAAGGCCTTTCCCTTCCACAAAACCTCTCCACCATTGCTGGCTAACATTCCTAAGATCATACGCAAGGTTGTTGTCTTACCAGCGCCGTTAGTTCCTAACAAGGCGTAGACTCCAGGCTCTTTAATTTCAAAGCTTAGGTTATCCACAACTACTTTGTCCCCATACATCTTTGTTAAATTTTTAACGGTTAATGACATTATATCCCTCTTTTCTCATATAAAATTTATTGCTGTTTACCATAGAAAATTAATAATAGGGCCTTACATTGGCATAAATTTTCTTAATTTCTACTTCTAATAGCTGACCTATAAAAATAAAGTAGCTTTTATTATAAGCTTTAGGTCCTTGACAGTTTGTCGTAATTAAGTTAATTTTACCATATTCTTATTTAAGTGAGAAGAAATAAATAGAAAGATAATAGATTTACTGAATAAAAGGAAAATATATTGATGCAAAATATAATATAGTGTCTAAATATTGAAAGTTAGTAGGATTTACTATACAATATAAATAGTTTATTTAGAAGGAGGGTAGGACATGGCAAAGGTAATTGGTACTAATATGTTTACATTGAATAAACAATGTAAGTGTAGCAGCTCTGTGTCAAAATGTGGAAATTATACTTTTGACGGGAGAAGTGCGTCCATTTTTAGAAAAAGTACCAATTATAGTATAATACCATGATTCCTTATCTTTCTTTAGCGGTATTTTTAAAATAGATTTTGAAGCTAATAGTTTGAGATTTTTAGGACTCAAGGTTTATACTTTGAGTCTTTATTATTATCTAAAATTGGGTATATAAAATCTATTACTTAGCGCACTTTTCCATAAGCCTTAACTTTCTAGTAGCTGCTAAATTTTATTATTTAGCTGCTAGATAGGAGGCTTATTTTATTTTGTAAAAATAAAATAATTATATAGTTGGAGGAAGAATTATGATAGAGTTAGCTTTAAATAAATTACAAAAATATTATGGAGCCAACCTGATTCTAGAAGATATAACTTTTGAGGTGCAAAGCTTAGAAAAGGTAGGTATAGTAGGTAGTAATGGTTGCGGAAAAAGTACCCTGCTAAAAATAATAAAGGGTATAGAAGGTTACGATAAAGGAATGTTATCCATAAAGAAAGGATCAACCATTGGATATCTTGAACAGATACCAAGCTATCCTGAAGGCTTTAAGGTGGTGGATGTATTAAATACAGCCTTTGAAAGGGTTGATGGAATATACAAAGAGTTGCAGCTATTAGAAAAACAGCTTTCAGAGGTGGAAGAAGCAGATGCAAGGAAATTACTGAATAGGTACGCTGAACTGCAAACTGCTTATGAAGGCCTAGGAGGTTATGAAAAGGAAGAGAAATTAAGTAAGGTATGTATGGGACTAAAAATAAATGAGGAATTTAAAGAAAAGGACTTTTCTCAGCTAAGTGGTGGTGAAAAAACCACTATAATCCTTGGGAAGATATTGCTGGAAAATCCAGATATACTGCTCTTAGATGAGCCGTCAAATCACTTAGACTTAGACGCTATGGAATGGCTGGAGGCCTATCTGAAGGAATACAAGGGCATAGTGCTTATAGTATCCCATGACAGATATTTCTTAGATAATGTAGTGACAAAGATTATTGAAATCGAGGACAAGGTAGCAAGGAGCTATATGGGCAATTACACCGCTTATATTAATGAGAAGGAGAGACAGTTAAAGCTTCAGCTGGAAGCCTATCAGGAGCAGCAAAAGAAGATTAAGGCAATGGAGAAGACTATAGCCCAATTGAGAGACTGGGGAGCAAGAGGAGATAATAACAAGTTTTTTAGAAGAGCTGCTAGTATGGAAAAGCTACTGAATAAAATGGAGAAGATAGAAAAACCTCTTATGGAAAGAGACAGTATTAATATTAATGGGAACCTTGGAGGCAGGTCGGGAAATGATGTTGTTATTATTAAAGGTTTATATAAGGCCTATGGTGAAAAAGTTCTGTTAGATAATGCTGACTTATTAGTGAGAAAGGGGGAAACTGTAGCCTTAATAGGGGTTAATGGCTGTGGGAAGTCAACTTTAATTAAAATCTTGTTAGGTATGGAAAAGGCAGATGGCGGAACTGCAAGCTTAGGAGCATCTGTTAAACTGGGATATTTACCTCAGAATATAGAATTTGAGGATGAAAACAAGACTATTTTAGAATGCTTTAGAGAGGATATTGTAATAACTGAAGGCAAAGCCAGAGAATATCTAGCAAAGTATATGTTCTATGGAGAGAGTGTATTTAAGAAGGTAGGATCCATCTCTGGCGGTGAAAGAAGCAGGCTGAAGCTAGCTATGATAATGTACAATGAAGTGAACTTTCTTCTTCTGGATGAGCCTACAAATCATCTAGATATTGATTCAAGAGAGGAACTAGAAGATTTTCTTAAGGAGTTTACGGGGACTATCCTTTAT
>DGDR01000088.1:642-4553 GCA_002385545.1 Clostridium sp. UBA3947 | reverse complement strand
CCCCGTTAGGGGATTTTTTTATTACGCACTTTTCCATAAGCCTTAACTTTCTGGTGGTATCAATATTTGATTATAACTACCAGAAGGAGGGCTTATTTTCATTTTAGCAAATAGATTAATAAGAAAGTTGGAGGAAATATTATGATAGAATTAGCTTTAAATAAATTACAAAAATATTATGGAGCCAATATGGTTTTAGAAGATATAACTTTTGAAGTGCAGACCTCTGAGAAGGTAGGATTAGTAGGGGTTAATGGCTGCGGTAAAAGCACCCTTTTAAAAATAATTATGGGCCTTGAAGGCTATGAAAAAGGTATGATGTCAATAAAGAAGGGTTCAACCATAGGATATCTTGAACAGATGCCAATGTACCCTCAAGACTTTAAGGTGATGGATGTTTTAAATACAGCCTTTCAGAAGCTTGATGAAGTTCATAAGCACTTGGAAATACTAGAAAAACAGCTTTCAGAGGCCCAAGAGGAAAAGGCAGAAAAGCTACTTAACAGGTATGCTCAACTGCAGACTACTTATGAAAGCCTAGGAGGCTATGAAAAAGAAGAAAAACTAAGTAAGGTATGTACTGGACTTAAAATTAATGAGGATTTCAAAGAAAAGAACTTTTCTTTGCTTAGTGGTGGAGAAAAAACCACAGTAATTTTGGGTAAGATACTGCTTGAAAATCCAGATATACTACTCTTAGATGAACCTTCAAATCATCTGGACTTAGAAGCCATGGAATGGCTGGAGGCCTACCTTAAAGAGTATAAAGGAATAGTGATTATAGTATCTCATGATAGATATTTCCTAGATAATGTGGTGACAAAGATAATTGAAATTGAGGATAAGGTAGCCAGTAGCTATATGGGCAATTACACTGCTTATTTTAAGGAGAAGGAGAGGCAGGTAAAGCTTCAGATGGATGCCTATCTGGAACAACAAAAGAAGATTAAATCTATGGAGAAGACCATAGCTCAACTTAGGGATTGGGGATCCAGAGGAGATAACAGCAAGTTTTTTAGAAGGGCCGCTAGTATGCAAAAGCTTTTGGATAAAATGGAGAGAATAGATAAGCCTCTTATGGAAAGAGAGGGTATTAGTATTGATGCAAAGATGGCAGCAAGATCTGGAAAGGAAGTTATTGTTGTTAAGGGTCTGCATAAGTCTTACGGTGAAAAAATTCTTTTTAATGATGCTGACTTATTAGTTAGATATGGTGAAAGGGTGGCCTTAATAGGTCCCAATGGTTGTGGTAAGTCAACTTTAATTAAAATATTGCTAGGAATGGAGCAGGCCCATGATGGTAGTGCAACAATAGGAGCATCCGTTAAGCTTGGATATATGCCTCAGAATATAGAATTTGAGGATGAAAGTAAAACCATATTGGAATGCTTTAGGGAAGATATTGTAATATCTGAGGGTAAAGCAAGAGAATATCTTGCAAGATATATGTTCTATGGGGAAAGTGTATTTAAGAAGGTAGGAAGCCTATCTGGTGGTGAAAGAAGCAGACTTAAGCTAGCTATGCTTATGTACAATGAAGTGAACTTCCTGCTGCTAGACGAACCTACAAATCATTTGGATATTGATTCCAGAGAGGAGTTAGAGGATTTCCTAAAGGATTTCAAGGGTACAATTCTCTATGTATCCCATGATAGATACTTTATAAATAGTACAGCCAATAGAACTGTAGAGTTGTCAGGCGATAAACTGATTTCTTATGATGGTAACTATGACTATTATAAAGAAAAGTCTGCCCAGCTAAAAAATGAACCTGTGCTAAGAAAAGCAACTAAAGAAGATAAAAAGGTAAAAGAAGAAAGGCTTAAAACTGATAGAAGCAGTAAATCTGGCAATAATCCCTGGAAGAAAGTGAATATACAGAAGGAAATAGAGAACTTGGAGGAAAGACTTAAGGAAATAGACAGACAGATTAATGAGTTCGGTGATAACTATGAAAAGTTAAATTCCATCTATAGTGAAAAGTTAGACTTGGAGCAAAGATTGGAAGCTTTGATGGAGGAGTATTTCGGACAAATTAATTAGGGCATTGACTACTAAATTAACAAATGATATACTACCAATAATTACAGAGAGGTGTTTAATTATGGCTTTAGCAATAGATATGAAAAATATTAATATTGTTCCGGGTCCTAGATAGAGCAACTGTGCCTAAAAAATAAAGTAGGGTGCAGGTGCTATTTGTGCTTGTGCCTGGATTGTGAAATATAGTCACTATACAGGTAATGTATAGTGGCTTTTTTAATTTTATAGAGGGAGTGATTAATTATGTTAATGAGCAAACTTTTAGGTGAAAGATATAAGGAAAAGCCAGGAGACGCTAATATAGACAGCCATATTTTTCTCTTAAGGGGAGGATATATTAGACAAGTTTCCAATGGAATTTATTCTATGCTACATCCTGCAAAAAGGATTCAAAGAAAGATTGAGCAAATTATAAGGGAAGAGATGGATAACATCGATGGCCAGGAAGTACTTATGCCAGTAGTTCTACCAGCAGAGCTCTGGAGAGAATCCGGCAGATTTGACAGTGTAGGCAGTGAGCTAATGAGAATGAAGGACAGATCTGGCAATGACATGCTCCTTGGTATGACCCACGAGGAAGCAGTGGTGCATTTAGCCAGAACAGAAGCTACCTCCTATGCAAAATATCCTTTTATGATTTATCAAATACAGACAAAATTTAGAGATGAGCCAAGATCTAGAGGAGGACTTATTAGAGTTCGTGAATTCACTATGAAGGACGCCTATTCCTTCCATACTTCTCAGGAGGATTTGGAGCAATACTATGAAAGATGCCTAAAGGCCTATGAGAGAATATTTAAAAGAGTGGGCTTAACTAATGTTATATCCGTTGGCTCCGACTCAGGTATGATGGGTGGTAGAGTAGCCCATGAATTTATGTTTTTATCAGACATAGGTGAGGATACTCTAGTTTTATGCCCAAATTGTGACTATAAGGCTAACATGGAAGCAGCATCTTCTATTATTGATTACAGAGAAGAGGAAAGTGAAGAACTATCAGAAGTTCATACTCCAAATATAAAAGACATAGAGGCCCTAGCAGAATTCTTCAATGCTCCAACAAGGAGATTCTTAAAATCAACAGTATTTGCAGTGGAAGGCAGCAAGAGACCTCTTATTGTATTTATAAGGGGAGACCTACAGGTGAATGAAGCCAAGGTGAGAAAGCTTATAGGAGCAAACATTTATCCTCTAACAGATTATGAAGGAATAGACTTATGTTTTGGTTTCATAGGACCATATAATTTAAATACTGATGGTGTGGATGTAATTTACGATAAATCCTTGGAAAAGGAAAGAAACCTGATTTGTGGTGCTAACAAGGAAGACTATCACTTGAAGGGTCTCAATGTAGAAAGGGATTTAGCAGTTAAGGATTTTTACGACCTAGCTAAGGTTAATGAAGGGGATAAATGTGTTCACTGTGGTCATGAGCTTAAATTGGCTAGAGGAGTTGAGGTAGGAAATATATTTCAGTTATGTACCAAGTATACTGAAACTATGAATATGACCTACATTGATAGTGATGGACAAAGAAAGCATCCAATCATGGGCTGTTATGGTATTGGAGTTGGAAGACTATTAGCCTGCATAATTGAAGATAGCCATGATGAATATGGACCAATCTGGCCAATTTCCGTTGCACCATGGCAGATTCACATATGTGCCTTGAATAATAAGAAGGAAGAGGTAAGAAAGGCTGCGGAAGAAATATATAACCAGCTAAAGGATAAGTATGAGGTTATAATGGACGATAGAAAGGTGGCTCCTGGAGTCCAGTTTGCCGATGCGGATTTATTAGGGGTTCCTATAAGAATAGTAGTTGGAGAAAAGAATTTAAAAAATGGTGAAGTTGAGATAATGACAAG
>DGDR01000088.1:0-415 GCA_002385545.1 Clostridium sp. UBA3947 | reverse complement strand
TGGTGAAGTTGAGATAATGACAAGGGATAAAGGTGTGAAAAATACTATTAAGTTAGAGGTCTTAGAAGAAGAGGTGACCAAGATTTATAGACAACTAAAAAGTAGATAATAAAAGATAATTAAAGGAGTGTCATGCATCAGTGGAAAAGTGGTTACTGATACATGACACTCTCTTTAGTTGATTAATCCTCCCTATCTAATGAATCAATATATTTATTATATTTTTTAACTGCTTTCTCACCATAAAAATAGCTGATTATGAAGAAGATTATGAAATAAAGTAAAGTATATGAGATAGTATTTTTTATAAAATTAGGATCTGTATAAAAGTACTTGTCTCCTCTAAGTAAATCTATGACAGCAGTAAACAGTTGAAAAAAGATTGCATATTTAAGTGAGTCAGAAAGGTAGGCTT
>DGDR01000145.1 GCA_002385545.1 Clostridium sp. UBA3947 | reverse complement strand
ATGAAGGCTTTTGAATATATAGAAATGGGGGGTGGATTTATGAATGACAAAAATATTATAGACAAATTTACTATGATGGAAAAATTAAGGAATGAGATTTATGAGTTAAATGAGGTATATAATAATTGGACATATTATGATGTAGAAAGTTTGCTATATACTATAAGAGAGAAGCAAGTAACCTTAAGAAAGCTTGAAGCCTATACTAGAAGGAGTGAGTTGGAAGAGCCGTAAATAATCAAGAGCAGCAGCTTATACAAAACTTTTAGTTGCGTGTGAGCTGCTGTTTTTATACAATGGTTATAAAGGGGTGGATGATATGCGTAGTAACTTGGAATTAAAAGGCGAAAACTTAAAATTGAATATAGATAATTTACCAGATTTCACGTCCACAGAAGAATTTGAGCCTTATGATGGGGTAATTGGTCAAAAAAGAGCTACTCAATCCTTGGAACTAGGCCTAAATATGGATAGTAAGGAATATAACATATTCATTTCTGGTAAAACCGGTACTGGAAAAACTGGATACATTGTTAGGAAAATCGAGGAGCATGCAAATAAAATGCCAGCACCTGAAGATTGGTGCTATGTTTACAATTTCCAGAAACCAAGTGAGCCTTTGGCTATATCTTTAAAGCCTGGTACCGCTATGAAATTTAAAGAGGATATGGCTAACTTTATCAAATATGTAGCTAAGGAAGCGCCAGTGTTTTTTAATTCGCAAAACTATGAAAACGAAAAGCATAGTATTATAGATAAGTATGATAAAATAATGCTTACTTTGACCAAAAATTTGAGTAATAAAGCTAAAGAGTTAGATTTTGATGTTAGACAAGCTTCTACAGGGGAGTTCCTTTTTATACCTTTAAAGGAAGATAAGGAAATGACCGAAGAGGATTTTAATAATTTGTCCGACGAAGAAAAGGATGTTCTTGAGGAATCTGTAGCTACCTTGAGAAATCTTTCAATGGATGTAATAAAGCAAACTAAGAATTTTAATAAACAGATGGATGAAGAATTAAAGAAATTAGATGATAGAATAGCTGAAAGCATAATTTTAAATCCTATAGAAGAGCTGCTACAGGAATATGGTGTTAATGAAGCGGTAGTGGATTTTTTAAATGAGTTAAAAAAGGATTTAATTGAAAACATAGCTAACTTTGTTGAAAATGAAGATAAAAACGATAAGTCAGAATTGCTAAATCTATTTATGCGCAGATACGAGGTAAATGTTTTAGTAAGTAATGCTTCTAACAAGGGAGCGCCAGTAATCTTCGCAGATTCTTGCCAGGCAGGACAGCTTTTTGGAAGCATTCAATATGAAAATAAGCTTGGCAATATGTTAACAGATTTTACACTTATTACTCCTGGCTATCTTCATAAGGCCAATGGTGGTTTTTTAATTATCAAGGCTCATGAATTGCTATCTAATCCTCAGTCATGGGAAATATTAAAAAGATCCATAAATCTTCAAAGCATAGCTATTGATAACTCCAAGTATAGCCTAGATTTAATGCCTATTTCTACAATAAATCCTCAGGAAATACCTTTGAAGGTGAAGGTTATTCTTCTAGGAAGTAATTATATGTATTCATTGCTTTTAAACAGAGATATGGATTTTGAAAAGTTATTTAAAATCAAGGCTGAATTTGATAGTGAAATAGAAGCCACTGAGGAAAACATAAATAGTCTAATAGGCTTCTTGAGCAATTATGTGAGGAAAAATAAGCTTCTTCATATAAGCCGCAATGGCATTACCAAGTTGCTTAAGTATTCTAGCCGACTTATAGAAAATCGAAATAAGTTTTCAGCATCTATGAGCAAGGTCCTTAAAATTGTTGATTTGGCAGGTTATTTTGCAAAAGTGGACAACGCTACTCTTATAGATGAACAACACATTGACAAGGCTTTGGAAGAAAACGAAGCTATGCACGGCCTAATAAGAGAAAAAGTATTAGATATGTATAATAATAAAAAGTATATGGTAGACCTAAAAGGCAGCAGCGTTGGCCAAATAAATGGCTTATCTGTAGCCCAATATGGAGACTGTACTGTAGGGCAACAGCATAAAATAACAGTATCTACCTATGCTGGTAGAGAGGGAATCATCAACATTGAAAGAGAAGCAGAGATGAGCGGTAACATACATGATAAAGGTATGATGATTTTATCAGGCTTCCTAGGGCAGCTTGTTGGTCAGCAGATTCCTATAAGCTTTAATGCTAGCATTGTATTTGAGCAATTATATTCAGGCATCGAAGGAGACAGTGCCTCTGCAGCAGAATTAATAGCCCTCCTATCAAGCCTTTCAGGGGTACCTATAAAGCAAAGCTTAGCCATAACAGGCTCTGTAAATCAAAGAGGTGACATACAGCCTATAGGAGGAGTAAACCACAAAATAGAGGGTTTCTTTGACATATGTTCAATATTTGGTTTAGACGGTTCTCATGGAGTTATAATTCCGGCATCCAATTTAGATGAGCTAATTCTGAAGGATAAAGTAATTGAAGCGGTAGAAAAGGGCTTATTCCATATCTACGCTGTAAATAATATTAAAGAATGCCTAGAAATATTATGCGATTTTTCATCTGAATCACAGCCTCAAGAGGATATTTTAGAGAGCATAAAGCAAAAGATAATAATCAAGCTTAAATCCTATAACGATGTGCTAAAAGCTTCTTATTTATAATCTATAAAGTATGAATAAAAATTATAAAAAAGGATAAGGTATAAAAAGAATATAAATAAAATGCATGAGGTACAAGTATGAGAATCGGATTAGTTAGGCATTTTAAGGTGGATTTACCCAGAGGAACCTTCATGACCGCAGAGCAATACAACAAATACAGCGAAGACTATGACACTGCAGAGGTTATACCCAATGAAGTAGTAATAGATTCAGAGTGGGATAAATGCTACTGTAGCAGCCTTCCCCGTGCTGTAAAAACCGCCAAAACAATATATCATGGTGAGATAGTTATTACCGATAAACTTAAAGAAATACCAGCAGTAGCCGCTTTTGCTCTTAATTTTCCCCTTCCCTATAATTTCTGGGTCATTGTAAACCGTTTAGCTTGGATGAGAAACCACAAAATACATCCAGAGGGAAAGAAGGTTACCCTTAAAAGAATCAATGAAATTATGGAAACAATCTTCCTGCAAAGCGAGCAAAATATATTAATAGTGAGCCATGCAGGGACCATGTTTGAAATTCAAAAAATTCTAAGAAAAAATGGCTTTAGGGGCAAGAGATTTATAAAGGCGAAAAACGGTAAACTGTATGTATTCGAAAAGTAATAAGCAAAAATAAAATATTTCCCAAGTAGAAGGTCTGTTAAATCCAGCTAGACTTTCTACTTGGGTCTTTTTATGCCTAAAATTAAGACTTCGTGCCCAATATTAAGGGCCCTGGGGACCAAGGGAGTTGGAGTAAAATGGCAGGCTATATAGGGAAGGTGTATAAAGGCTGCACCATAACGCTGTGTTTTAGAAACGTGTTTATAATGTAGCGAATAGAAAAAGTACAAGCCATAATTCAATAAAATTTATAAAAAGTGATTAAAAATTGAAAATGTGTCTAGAATTTAGATATCCAAATACATGTTTGAATCTAATTCAATTTTTAAGGTGGCGTACTTTTATGAGACTTATTGAATTATTGCTTCAACTATTAAAAGGCATGGAAAAAGATAAACTAATAAATTTGAAAAAGAACTTTTTTGCTGATACTAAAATGTCTGACGAAGAATTTATTAACTTAATATCTAAATACCAGATAAATTATAAGAAATGTTGCCCCAAATGTGGTAGTACTAATTTCGTAAAAGCTGGATTCACCAATAAAGGCCTGCAAAGGTACAAATGTCATGAACACAAGGGCACCTTTTCAACCTTCACTGGTACTCCCTATGCTTACAGCAAAAAAGACATATGCAGATGGATTCAGTTTATAAAGCTAATGACCACAGGAGCAAGCATCCGCCTTTGCGCTAAAGCATGCAACTTGAATATAGCAACAGCCTTCTTTTGGAGACACAAAATATTAAAGGCCATATTAGAAATGCTACCTAAAAATCTGAGAGGCATTATTGAAATCAATGAAGTATTTTTTGCAGAGAGCTTTAAGGGTAACCATTCTAAGAGCAAGCATTTTGTTATGCCAAGGGAACCAAGAAAAAGAGGACTAACATATGCTGAATATCTCGACGCTGACAAAGTTGCTGTTTTAGCATGTAAGGATAGAAGTCAAAATATGTTCGCCAGTGCTGCAGACCATTGCAGGGTTAGATTTCCTAAGGCTTATGCTTTGCTAAATGATAAAATACCAGAGAAATCTATTTTGTGCACAAATAACAATATGGCCTATATAGGTTTAGCTAAGTTTTTAAATTGCATCTTATATAAAATGCATTATGTAGGAGAAGTTAAGGAGGGAAAATACCATATAATAAATGTGAGCAACTTATGTAAGAAGATAAAAAGAATCATTAATTATAAATTTAAAGGTGTAGCAAGCAAATATCTAAACCACTATCTAGCTTGGATACATTGTATGGAGAGAGTAGAAAAGTACATTAGTGAAATTCAGCTGATAGATATGTTATCTATGACTATGTATAGCGCTATAACCTTAAGAATTAGTGACTTTAAAGACATAGTCTGCGCCGTGTAAGATCTTTGGTATTTAGGGCCCTAATGACATAGATAATATTAAAGCATGTACAATAAAAATCAACATCAATGGAAAGCTTGTCTAAATTCTCCGTTATACAGTGAAGTGAATTAGTTAATCTTAAATAGAAAAGATATAATAGCAAATAAAAGGACAAGCCTATAGGGCTACTTACGTAAACACTTTTCTAAAACAGAGCAATATGGTATGAAGTTATATATAAATCTCCTAATATAGTACAAGCTGTCATTTTGCAAAGAAAGCATGTCCAATATATCATAAACACGTTTCTAAAACAGAGCCATATACTGTCAGAAGCATATATACACACCCCAGAACATCAAGCAACCCTTATTCTAACCGCCAAGCTCTCCCTAAAATAATGTAAGTATCATGTAATAATTGAAAATGGAACTTATATATATATTTATAGTGTGGCAATTTTTAATATGAAATTTGCCAGCCTATCAATATATGGAGTGTATTTTATGAAAAAAGTACAAATTTCGCTAGATAGTTTGGAAAGCTTGAAGGAAGCACTCATTTATACTGTATTGATAACTGTTGCTTTTGTAACAGTTATATGTATCAGGTTTTATAAGTTCAAACGGGACAAGTATGTTGGAGAGCTTGTTTGGGAACATTATTACAGTATAAAGGGTTATGAGGGCAAGGTTTATAAGGATAGATTGGTAGTTTATGATGGGGATTTAAAAATAATAAATCTGTATAGCAAAACTGTGATTAAGGATATAGAAATTCCTGGGAAAACTGTATTAGGCTTTGACATATATGAAAATAAGGTGTTTTGGGCTGATACAAGAAATGCTCAGGTAATTGTTAACAGTGAAGGTGATTTGGAGAAGGTTAATAGTGATATATTTATGTATGATTTAAAAACTGACGAAATAACACAAATTACTACAAATAAAGGGGCTCAAATAAAGCCAACTGCTTGGGGGGACTATATAGCCTGGCAGGATAATCGGAATGATGAGTTGAAGGATGGATATCCTAAATGGGATATTTACTTATATAACATGAAAAGCAAAGAGGAAATTAGGATTACAAAGACAAGAGGGATTCATACAAATTGTAATCTTAATGAAAATATTTTGGTATGGGAAGATGGGCGGAACTATTTTGGATTGCAGTCTATAAGATTGGAGTCTGAAGTTCCAGTAAATAATACGGATATTTATATGTATGATATAAAAAAGGACAGATATCTGTCTATTGCACATGGTAGGGATAGGCAGGCGCATCCGAAGAAATGGGGAAAGTATGTCGTTTGGCAGGAGATGAAGAAGTTAAATCGTCAGGGAGAAATAGTTCTTATGGACTTAGAAACGCTTAAGGCTCGGTATATAACGGCGGATGGTGTTAATCAAAAAAAGCCTTTTATTTCTGAAGAGGTAATAGCATGGGTTGATGAGAGACATGGGCTTGAAAAATTTGATACATTACAAAAGAACAAAAAGGGAGGCTCCGATATAGGGGTCTATGATTTAGTTAAGGGAAAGGAAATTATAATAGAAGAGGAAGGGGCTCAGAGTCTTTGTTCCTTGAACTCCTCTTATATCGTATACTCTAGCAAAATTAATGAAGAGGATAGTGAAATTCGAGTTATAAAATATGGAAGAAGGGATTAATATATTTAGCGGCAGGAGGCTTTTTAGGTAGCCATTGCCGCTATAATATTTTATTTATTGGCATAGGTTTCATGATAAACTTTTATGATATAATGTTTAGTATCTACATTGCAGAGAAAAGGGTGAAATTTATGAGTAGAGCGTTGGATTATTACGTAAAAACTAAGGAGCAATATGAAAAACTCAGTGAGGATTTGAAAAAGAATATTTCTCAAATTGCATATCTTAGGCTAGCTACCTTTGTCATAGGATTATTCGTATCTATATACACTTATACCATAGATCAGAAGGCAATTTCTGCAGTGGTTACTGTAGTGTGGGTAGGCTTGTTTATATATCTTGTAAAACTTCATGAAAGGGTTATTCAAAGGAAAAGTTTATCGGACGCTATAGTGATAATCAATGAACGAGGTATAGATAGGATAGAGGGCAGATGGAATAAGTTTCAGGATGATGGTGAAGACTTTGCCCAAGAGGATCATCCATACAGTGGAGATTTGGATATAGTGGGGCATAATTCTCTTTTTCAGTGGATTAATAGTTGTGGTACATATATGGGTCGCTTAAAGCTAAAGGATTACTTGTTAAGCCCTTTAGGGTCTAAAAGTGAAATAAAGCAGCGGCAGGAAGCGGTAAAGGAGCTGGCTAAGGAAATAGAGATAAGGCAGAAGGTAAATGCAGAAGGGATGCTTATATCCAGCAAGTCTACTAATCCTGAAGAATTAATAAAATGGGCTGAAACACCCCAGCAGGCAGGTGGAAGTTTAGGAGAAAAGCTTATAACAAATCTCCTTACCCTAGCTTATTTTACTGCAATCTTTTTAGCTATTTTTACAGAAGCAGTTACCTATAAGGCTTTTTTGGCAGTGAATGCTATAAATTTAGCAGTGCTGTATTTGGGAAATAAAAAGAGAAGCTCCATATTGGATAGTATTCATCAATATAAGACAGGAATTAGGACCTATGAAAATATTATCAAGGCCATTGAAGAAAGCAGCTTTTCTTCTAAAGCCCTTAAGGATATTCAAAAGCAGCTGTATACTGCAGAAAATAAAAAGGCCTCAGAGGTGATAGCTGAGCTAAAAGCTATTTCTAATTTAATATCTGATAGGGCAAATATGGCCTATATACTAATAGATTTAGCCTTTATGTGGGATTACAGATGTCTTGCTATGCTAAATAATTGGAAAAATAAAAACGGAAAATATCTTAGAGGTTGGCTAGAGCTTATTGGCGAATTTGAGGCCCTTAGTAGCATCGCCAATATTGCTTTTGAAAATGAAGACTGGTGTTTCCCAGAACTTAATGATGAAGGGATGATACTAAAGGCGGAAAATCTAGGGCATCCTCTATTGGGACAGCGAAGAGTGTGTAATGATGTTACCATAAAGGATAAGGGGAGTGTTTTGCTTATAACAGGATCTAACATGTCAGGGAAAAGTACCTTCCTAAGAACAGTGGGTATTAACTTGATTATGAGCTACTGTGGCGCTCCGGTTTGTGCTTCAAGGTTTAATGCTACCATAATGGATGTATATACCTGCATGAGGGTCAGTGATAATTTAGAAAAAAGCATTTCATCCTTCTATGCGGAAATTTTAAGAATAAAGATGATAGTAGATGCATCAAAAAGTAGCAATAAAATTTTCTTCCTGCTGGATGAAATATTTAAGGGAACTAATTCAATAGATAGACATCTTGGAGCATCAATGCTTATAAAGAAGCTTAGCGATTCCGGGGCCAGTGGTCTGGTTTCAACTCACGATTTAGAGTTAGGTGATCTTGAAAACAAGATGTCAAAGATAAGTAATTTCCATTTTCAAGAGCATTATGAAAATGGAGAGCTACGGTTTGATTATAAGCTGAGAAAGGGTATATCAACTACAAGAAATGCTATGCACATAATCAAAATGGCTGGAATTGAGGTAGATGAGATATAACTACTTAAGGATGATGTGATGTAGCTGATGGAGCTACATTAAGGCATCGAGATAGAATAGAGATATATATTTAGCTAAAGAAAAGATTATTGGGGGAAAATTATGTTGACAAAATTGAATATTTTTAAAGCTTACAAAGGTTTGCCTAAAAGCATGTACATTTTATTTATAGCACAGGTTATAAACCGATTCGGTGACTTTGTTATGCCCTTTCTCACATTATACCTCACTGTGAAAGTAGGCTTGAGCACTGAATTTACTGGATTTTTAGTTATGCTAACATCCATAATCAATATGCCTGCCTCCTTGTTGGGGGGTTATGCAGCAGACAAATTCGGCCGTAAAAAGACCTACTTATACGCACAAGGGGCTGCTGCTTTGGCCTTGGTGCCTTGTGCCTTCCTTTCTAATGCTTATATTAATGTAGGCTGCCTTATGGTTTCCACCTTTTTTGGCGGATTTTTAAGACCTGCCATGGATGCTATGGTGGCAGACATTTTACCTCCGGAAAAGAGACAAACTGGCTATGCTTTAGAATATTTGGGCATTAATATAGGTGTGGCATTAGGGCCTCTATTAGCTGGGATGCTATTCAAAAGAATGCTGCCATTGCTCTTTATTGGGGATGCGATAACCTCCTTCATAGCAGTATTCTTGGTAGCTACTAATATAGAAGAAACCAGTACTATTCAGTCAGCAAAGAAGGTTTATTTGGAAACGGAAAAGGAAGAAAAAAAGAACGCCTTTCTTGCTCTACTGGAAAGACCAAAGCTGCTAGTATTTTTCCTGGTTTATATAATATTCAGCATTATTTACACCCAGCACCGATTCTCCTTACCCTTAACTATGAATGATATTTTTGGTGATGATGGAACTCAAAAATTTAGCCTGTTAATGAGCACCAATGCCTTCACCGTAATTGGACTAACAGTTTTCATAACCAGCTTTACCTCAAAGCTACATCCATTAGCTAATATGGTTTTAGCAGGCATAACCTATGCTATAGGCTTTGGAATGGTTGGTTATGTAGACAGTATGCTACTACTAATTGTATCTACTGTTATTTGGACCATAGGAGAAATCCTCGTTACTACAAGCTTTGGTGTTTACGTGGCTAATAATAGTCCAAGCAACTATAGAGCCACCTTTAATGCTATAGGCTCCATAAGCTGGTCTGTAGGCTCAGCAGCAGGTACCTACTTAGCAGGCTTATATATAAAGCAATTTGGCCTAAGCTCTTTGTGGAATGTAGTTATCCTACTGTCCCTTATTGCCTCGGTAATGATGGGAATGTTAAGAAGAAGGTCTGGAAAATAATATCCTATAAATTAAAATGGAATCAACCGTTGTAATTAATGCAAAAAGGGCTGCTGCACAACTAGCAAATCTGTTAGTTGTACAGCAGCCCTTGTCTATTAAGTCCTTATCTATTATGTAAATCTCCGATTCTTTAGTAAATTTTATGAATAACAAAGCCTTCCCTGTTAAAGGCATCTATTATTTCAGCCACGTGCTCATGACCATTAGTTTCCACCGTAACCTCTAATTGAACCTGCATAAATCTATAGCTGGTTTTATATTGATTGTGATCAAGCTTTATTACATTAGCATTATGCTTTGTAAGGATTTGGCTAACCTTCAGCAATTGGCCAGGCCTATCTGGTAGCTCCATTGAAAAGCAGAATATACGGCCTCTAGATACAAGTCCCCTATTTATTAGGGAAGCAATAGTTAATACATCTATATTTCCGCCGCTAATAACACATACAATCTTCTTGCCCTTATCCTTTAATCGGCGAAGACCAGCTAAAGGAAGAACACCAGCATTTTCTGCTACTAGTTTATGCTTTTCCACTAGGATTAAGAAGGCCTCCATAAGCTCATAATCAGATACGGTAATTACTTCATCTATATAATCTCTAGTTAATGCAAAGGTCAACTCTCCTGGCTTCTTTACAGCAGCACCATCTGCAATAGTTTTAGCAGAGGGAACATCAATTATCCTGTTGCCATCTAGGGATAGCTTCATAGATGGACAGCCTTCTGGCTCCACACCTATGATTTTAATGTTAGGATTGATAGCTTTTGCAGCCACAGCAATACCGCTTATTAGGCCACCGCCACCTACTGAGGCTAATATATAATCCGCATCTTTAACCTCATCTAGGATTTCTATTGCTATAGTACCTTGGCCTGCAATTACATCTAAATTATCAAAGGGGTGGGCAAAAATATAACCCTTTTCTTTTTCAAGCTTGAGAGCGTGCTCACAAGCATCATCATAGCAATCCCCATAAAGAATCACTTCTGCTCCAAACTTTTTAGTAGCATCAACCTTGATTAGTGGAGTAGTAGTAGGCATTACAATCACAGCTTTAGCCCCAAGCTTTTGAGCAGCATAGGCAACACCTTGAGCATGATTACCGGCAGAAGCAGCTATAATTCCTCTCTGTTTCTCTTCATCGCTAAGCTTGCTTATCATGTTATAAGCGCCTCTAATCTTGAAGGAACCTGTAGTTTGCAAATTTTCTGGTTTGATATAAACATCGTTACCACTTTCTTCACTAAAAGTGTGACTATAGAAAACAGGAGTTTCCTTGATAACTCCCTTCAATCTTTCCTTAGCAGCTGCAATCTCTGAAAAACTCAAAGAAACCTTTGCATCATTATCATCCTTGGTATAAAAAGTATTCATAATAATCCTCCTTTAATCAGCTAAATTTTATTTTATACCATCAGATAAATAAGTCAATGGACTTAATAGTATATTTTATGCTGAAAAAGAAAAGCATCTTCTCTATTTAAGTAGAAAAGATGCTTAATAAATTTATAACTATTATAGTAACCCAAATTTATCTAAATATCCTAAAATGAAAACTAGGAAAACAATGAAAGGTAAAATAAAGGTTACATAAAGTCTTAACTTCTCTGAGAACTTAAGTCCTTTACCTTCGTTAGCCTCCTTAATAAAGTTCTTCCAACCCCACCCATAGCGAGTGGTACAGAATAATACATATACCAAGGAACCAATAGGTAGAATATTATTGCTGACAATAAAGTCCTCCAAGTCTAAGATTACACTACCAGCGCCTAAAGGCTGAAAACCGCTCCAAACATTAAAGCCAAGAGCACAAGGTATAGATAAAAGAATCACTGCAACAAGATTGATTGCAACGGCCTTTTTTCTTGTGCAACCAGTTAAATCCATAGCAAAGGAAAGTATGTTTTCAAAAACAGCAACAACAGTTGATAAAGCGGCAAAAACCATAAACACATAGAAAGCAATTCCCCATAGCTGTCCAAATTTCATGGAGTTAAAAATGTTAGGTAAAGTAATGAATACCAAGGATGGACCGCTACTTGGATTAACGCCAAAGGAGAAACATGCTGGGAATATAATCAAACCAGACATAACTGCCACAAAGGTATCGAGTATAGTAATGTTTAAGCCTTCTCCTAATAGACTTCTATCCCTTGAAACATAGCTTCCGAAAATGGCCATGCTTCCCATACCTATACTTAAAGTAAAGAAGGCTTGACCCATAGCCGCATAAATAGTAGACCATATTCCATTTTCTTTAATGCTACTAAGCTTTGGTAATAAGTAGAAAGATAGACCTTCCTTTGCATTTGGCAAAGTAACTGAACGAATTACCAGTGCAATTAAAATAAGGAATAGACAAGACATCATAATTTTTGTGACTTTTTCAACACCCTTTTGTAAACCAAGAGCACAAATTGCAAAACCAATAACGCAAATTACAATCATCCAAAATATACTAGCACCAGCACTTGAAGTAAGGCCACCAAATATTCCTTCTATATCCTTCGGTTTGGCTCCTACAAAGTCTCCCTTTATCATATGGTATAAATAAGCTAGCATCCAGCCAGAAATAGTAGTATAAAACATCATTAATAGATAGTTTCCAGCCATACCAAACCACTTGAATACGTGCTACTTAGTGCCTTCTGGTTCCAAAACGTCAAAGGATTTAGCTACACTCTTTTTACTGGCACGACCAACAGAAAACTCCATTGTCATGATTGGAAGGCCAAGAATTAATAGGAATATAAAATAAATAAGTACGAAAATGCCGCCACCGTATAAGCCAGTAATATAGGGAAAACGCCACACATTACCTAGCCCAATGGCACACCCGGCAGATATTAGAATAAAGCCTAGTCGTGATGAAAATTTTTCTCTTTCCTGATTCATAAAATCCCCCTCTTATGTACAAGTTAATAATTATTTTATAATAATATTATTAAAAATGAAAGGGAAAAGAAGAAAAAATATCAATTTAATATTTTTTATATGATATTTTTTTGAAAAAATGATGTATGTTAAATTTAAGTAGGAAAAATAGGGGAATTATTAATTGTATATTCGCTTATATTGAGGTGGCAAGTTTGGGGGTAGCGAATTTTTGCTATGAGGCTGTGTTTTAGAAACGTGTTTATGGAGTATATATGATGGGTAAACATATATTGCTCTGTTTTAAGAAAGTGTTTATAGGTCCGATAATGCTGTGTTTTAAATAAATGTTGATAGATACCTATGACGCTGTGTTTTAAGAAAATGTTGATAGGTATGACAAAGGACAAGCTATAACCTTAATGTTTGTCCAACAACACGATTCTAAAACAGAGCAATATGGTGTAAGGAGCAAAGACAACACTAGGGTACTAGATAAAAATTTACAGGATAGTATAAATAATGACAAAAAATAATTTAATTTTCTTGTCTTGTAGTCGTATCTGCTATCTTTTCTGGAAATAGATCAAAGAACTAATTAAAGAAAAAAAGGGGAGCTGTTGCACAATAACTAATTTGCTAGTTGTGCAACAGCTCATTTTACAAATTTGCATACATGAAAATTAATGCTTAAGAATTTAAAAAAGAATTATTTATTTGCTACAATTTTATAATAAGTTTTAGCAGTGACAGTATATACCGCTGCGTAAAAAATAGCAAAAATCAAAATGGTTAAGGCGGTGCACACTGCAAATAGAGGGATGTTGCTTAGATTGAAAACAGAAAGCAATTTGGTGATTACCTTAAAGGCAAAGGCTATATGGATTACCGCTGCCACAAGGGGTAGGAAAAATACTGTTAATACTTGACTGCTTATAGTTTTCTTAACCTCGTCAGAGCTCATGCCTACCTTTTGGAGAATTTCAAACCGTTCTTTGTCGTCATAACCTTCAGCTATCTGTTTATAGTAAATAATCAGTACGGTGGCCATGATAAATACAAGGCCTAGGAATATGCCAAGGAAGAAAAGGACTCCGTAAACAGCAAAGAAGCTTTCTCTTTCAACTTCCCTTCCTTCCATGCTAAAGTCTAGATTTAGTGCTTTTAAAGCATATTGGATGGAGAAGGTTAGCTTAATTTGAGTATCTCTATCTGCCTCTAGGTTAAAACCATAGTAATAGGAAAGACCTTCCATAGTTTTATCTGTTCCTTTAAGGGCTTTAAACACTTCTAGGATGGTATCAACATTGTCAACAACAACGTAATATGTGTTGCTAATTAGGGAAGACATTATGCCTTCAGTTTCTAATGAGGATATGCGCTTCTTAATTGAAAATTTATAACCATTGAAGTCTAAAGTATCTCCAGGAATATTTCCACGGAAGGTATACAGTAGAGCTTCATTGCTGGATAAGTGCTCGGATTTATTCTCCATACTGTTATAATCCTCAAGAATAATGAAGGTTACTAATGAAAAATTATTAAATTGATAAGCTTGTAGGTTCTGTGCAGATGTAAAGGCTTCTTCATTTTGTAATAGGTTAAGGGTCATAAGCCTATAATTAATAGTATCTTTTTCTGTAACCTTGGCTTTCTTTAATTCTTCCTTTATTACTGAATTTACCTTATGAACCTGATCGTCGGATATATTTTTTATGTTGATGGCTATTTCCTTTGGGTATCGAGTTTTTAAGGCCTCATCCACTCCTACGTATAAGGAAACGGTGGTGGATATTAGGAAAATTACGGTGGTAGCTAGGATACATATATTGGCCAAGCCTACAGCATTTTGCTTCATGCGATATATCATACTGGAAACGGAGATAAAGTGGCTTGGCTTGTAATAATAGGCCTTGTTTCTACGCATCATTTTCAGTGCTGCTATGCTACCAGCAGTGAAGAGGCAGTAGGTGCCTATGATTACTAATAGCACTGCTAGGAAAAAGATATTAACAGCAATCAAAGGTGATTCTGTTGTTAAGGCTAAATAGTAGCCTATGCCAAGGGATATTAATCCTATGATTGCTAATAGCCACTTAGTTTTTGGTTCCTTTTCTCCAACCCTTCCACCAGTTAGTAATTCAATGGGCTTGGAGCAGTATACCTGAAACAGGTTATATAAAAGGTTGAAGGTAAAAATACCTGTGAATAGGATAAAGGTAAAAATAAGAGCGGCCTTAGGTATTTCAAAGCCAAAGGTAACCTTGAAAGATAGAATTTTAAAAAGTAGCAAGATAGTAAGCTTGCTAAAGATTATTCCAAATAAAATACCTGCCACTATGCTAATTAAATAAATAAAAAAGGTTTCTAGGAATATAATTCTAGCTATATGTCTTTTTTCCATGCCTAGAATGTTGAAAAGACCAAATTCCTTTTTACGTCTTTTTATTAAAAAGCTATTTGTATAAAAGAGAAATATTATGGAAAATAGGGCCACTACACCAGTACCAAAGGAAAACATGTTTCTAAAGGTTTGATGGTAGCCGATTTGACCAATATCCTTGGTTACTGCACAAAAGTGTATATTATAATACATGACAATAGTACCAATACAAGCAAATATATAAGGTATATAGGATTTTCCATTCTTTTTAATATTGGTTAAGGCCAACCTAGAATAAAAAAAGCTACTCATTTCTAACACCACCTGTAGCAATCATGGTAAGTGTATCTGAAATTTTCTGATACATTTCTTCATTTGATAGGTTCCCCCTGTAAAGCTGATGGAACACTTCCCCATCCTTTATAAATAAAACTCTCTTTGCATTGCTGGCGGCCTTTGTGCTATGGGTAACCATAAGAATTGTCTGTCCATCCTCATTAATTTCGCTAAATAATTTTAAAAGATCCTCTGAAGCACGAGAATCCAAAGCTCCAGTTGGTTCATCTGCTAAGATTAGCTGAGGCTTGGTAATTAAAGCTCGGGCCGCGGCAGTTCTTTGCTTTTGCCCACCAGAAACCTCATAGGGATACTTAGCTAAAATATCGGTAATTCTAAGCTTTTTTGCTATAGGAATTAATCGGTCATTCATTTCCTTATAGGACTTGCCTGATAGAACTAAAGGTAAAAAGATGTTATCCTGAATAGAAAAGGTGTCTAGCAAATTAAAATCCTGAAAAACGAAGCCTAGGTTTTCTCTCCTAAAGGCTGATATTTCCTTTTCCTTTATAGATACAATACTCCTGCCGTTGAGAAGAACCTCTCCATCTGTTGGTCTATCCAAAGCTGCCAGAATATTAAGCAGGGTGGTTTTACCAGAGCCAGACTCGCCCATTATAGCTACATATTCACCTTTCTCTACCGTAAAGGTAACCTTGCTAAGGGCCTGTACCGTATTACCGCCGAATCTTGTGGTATAAACTTTTTTTAGATTATTAACTTCTAAAAGTACCATATCATTTCCTCCCATATTTTAATTTAGCTTCATTATAGCAAAAGGAGAAAATGCTCTGCCTTAACTTAGACTTACATTTTCTCAACTAACCTTGCATTTTTGTAAGGTTCCTATTATTCCGTTGTCATATTCAGCGGTAAAGGGGGAATTTGCCCATTGAAGCTACTATTCTATTGTCATCTCCATCACATCCAACCCAATCTTCACCTTAGTACCCTTACCTACCACCGATTCAATTTCAATGGTATGAGATAATTTATTCAATATACGGCGGCATAGATACAAGCCGATACCAGTGGACTTTTTATTCAAACGACCATTATAGCCGGTAAAGCCCTTTTCAAATACCCGAGGCAAATCCTCTTTCTCAATACCTATGCCTGTATCTTCGATAACCAGGGTGCAGGGCTTCTCAGGATCCATATAAATTGATACCTCACCAGTATTGGTATATTTTAATGCATTAGATAATATCTGCTCCAAAACAAAAACCAGCCACTTTTCATCTGTCAAAACCCAACGATTTAAATTAATATAATAAAGCTTAATTCTTTTTCGTATAAAAGATTTGGAATATTTCCTAACAGCCTGCTTTACCAAATCATCCAAGGATAATTTCCTTATAACCAAATCTGAGCTCATGTCCTCTAAACGCAAATATTGGAGCACCATTTCCACATACTGCTCAATCTTAAAAAGCTGGTCTAAGAGCTCACTGTTCATCTCTGATTTTTCACTCTGCAATAATAGTCTCATAGCTGCTATAGGGGTTTTTATCTGATGGGCCCAAACAGTGTAATACTCCATCATGTCATTATAAGCCTGATCCTTTTCTTTAATAATATCTAATCGTGCCTTATCAAGTACCTTAATTAATTCCTGATAATCTTCTTCCACTAAATAATCTGAAGAGGGAAATTCTATATTAGAAAAAATAATATTATCTCTCAATCTACTAAGCAGCTTATGTTTTCTATAGAAGTCTACAAAGTCTTTGATTCCCACCAGTAGCAGGAAGGTAACACAAAGCAAAGTAGCATATACAAAGGGCTCTAAGGGAAGTGAATACAATATAAAAATAAGGAGAAAAATGCAAAAGGAAACTGCCCAAATAACTATGGAAGTTCTACGACCTTTTACAAAGGAAGCAAAAAGCTTAAGAAACTTTCCCATATCAATTTACCATATAGCCCAGGCCCTTTTTAGTGATAATAAAATCCTTAAGGCCATATTCTGCTAGTTTCTTTCTAAGACGGGTAATATTCACCGTCAAAGTATTATCATCAATAAAATTATCACTTTCCCATAGCCTTTGCATAATATCCTCTCGTGAAACTACCTTTCCCACATTCTCCATAAGTATCTGTAAAATCTTATAATCATTTTTTGTAAGCTCAATTTTATTATTCTTATAGGTCAGAGTTGTATCACTAAGGTTTAGCACTACGCCTCTATGCTCTATAACATTAACCTGCCCCTGAAAGGAATAAGTACGTCTAAGCATAGCACCCACCTTTGCAGTAAGCACATTTAAATCAAAGGGCTTGACGATAAAATCATCACCGCCCATATTCATTGCCATAACAATATTCATATTATCCTGGGCAGAGGAAATAAACATCACTGGTACCTTAGAAATTTTCCTAATTTCGCTGCACCAATGAAAACCGTTAAAAAAGGGCAACACTATATCCAGAAGAACAAGTTGTGGATTAAAATCTATAAACTGCTGGAGAATATTTTTAAAATCTGTCACATAATAGACTTCGTAATCCCATTTCTTAAGATGCTCCGCCACAACCTTTGCAATAGTAATATCATCCTCGATAATCATAATTTTATACATAAAATACCTCCAGTAAGGCAAATCTCATGCTAATATTATATATAAAAAATCCCAATAAATCGAGAGAAGTATTAGTTAACTGGCGGTGAACGGGCAGGCGAGGGGGAGGATACGGTCTTTGTTAGCTATGAGGCTGTGTTTTAAGAAAGTGTTTATGGCTGTTTGGCGGTGGTGGACAAGTAAGAGCGAGGATATGCCCTTTGCTGGCTATGTAGCTGTGTTTTAGAAAAGTGTTTATGGCTGTCTGGTGGTGGGGGACAAGTGATAGCGAGGATATGCTCTTTGTTAGCCATGTAGCTGTGTTTTAGAAAAGTGTTTATGACTAACTGGCATCAGGTGGACAAGCATGAGGAACACTAAGCCCTTTATTAACTATATAGCTGTGTTTTAAAAATGTGTTTATTAGCCTTAGAAGATAAGAGACAAGCTACACCGGCATAAAAATCGAACATATATAGGTCAACACCTTTTTAAAACAAAGCAACATACTGCAAAATTTAATATGCAGATAGATGCTATTGCTATATTATTAGAAGGTGCTATCATCTTATCAACAGTCTTGATGTGACAACATTGAAACCAATTATACGAAACCATGTCTTATGAGCTGCTATGTTAACGTATGCCGCTACATTGTCATGGTATCCTATGTACATAAGCCTTACTATACTAACACAGGGACCATGCGCTGCTATGGCAGACTGGTGATAATTTCTTGGAAAAGTCTTATGAAAGGTCTATAATAAAATCTATAGAAATAGCTTAAAGTAATTGTATTGATATAAAGATATTAGCTTTAGTAGCAACGGGGAGGTTGTACCATGGATAGAGAAAGAATGTTAAGGCAGATGGAGTTTATTATAGAAATTGATAAGTTAAAGCAGATTTATAGGCAAAATGTGGTCATAGGAACTAAAAGAAATGAGAATGATGCAGAGCATTCCTGGCATTTGGCTATTATGGCTATGGTCCTTTCAGAATATGCCGAGGATAAGGAATTGGATCTTTTACGTGTTATAAAAATGCTCATTGTTCATGATTTGGTGGAGATAGATGCTGGGGACACCTTCTGCTATGATGAAAAGGCCAAGGAAGATAAATGGCAGCGGGAGGAGAGGGCAGCGCAAAGGCTGTTTAATATTTTGCCTACGGATCAGGCAGAGGAAATTATGGCTCTTTGGAAGGAGTTTGAGGAAAGAGAAACGGCGGAGGCACGATTTGCAGCCTGCATGGATAGATTGCAGCCCTTATTGCTTAATTACAATACCCAGGGGCATACATGGCAAAGAAATGAGGTAACCAGTGATAAGGTGTTAAAGCGAAATGAGGTGTTAAGGGATGCAGCACCTGAGCTTTGGGAATATGCTAAGGAAATAATTGAGGATGCTGTTCGAAAGGGGATATTAAAAAAGTAGGTACCGTTTATATAAACAGTACCTACTTTTTTAATTTTAGTATATTATTTGATTCGAGCTTTGTTGATGTTAAACTTAAGAAGTCTTGTGAGAAAATCATCATTGTCAGAGGATACACTTGAACGTTTCTCTTGTAGCTTGCGCTCTATGTATTCTGAATAAGCTTCTGGGTTCTCTTTGATAAACTCTTCAATGTAGGGTAGGGCGTCCACTGACAAATCAGTGAGGTAAACTAGGTCAATTTTATTCTTTTCCTTGTATAAAGCTATATTTCTGTCTCTTATACACATCT
>DGDR01000183.1 GCA_002385545.1 Clostridium sp. UBA3947 | reverse complement strand
AGATGTGTATAGATTAAAAGAGAAATATAGTATATCAGTTGTATTAATGAAGTTAATTATGGCAAGAATATATACTAGATGTTAAATTGTTGAAATACATTGCTTTAAAATTGATACTTTGTTAAAATTGAATTATCCTAATATAATCAGTTATCTATAAGATTAGTAATGAGGAATAGCATATGACGGATTTGAATTACAAAGAAAAAGTTCGTGGTTATCATGGCACTTTTGAAAGTGTTGTTAAGGATATAATAGATTCAGGGTTTAAAATGGAAAAACGTAGTGATCATTGGCTAGGACAAGGGATATATTTATATTCAGAATTCGCATTAAGCAAGTGGTGGATTGAAACGAAGATTAATAAGCTTCATTTAAATGAAGAGCCAGCAGTAATAGAAGTTGTTTGTAAAGATAATGTAAAAGTATTAAATTTGGACAGTGTTGAAGGTGTAAATTTCTTTTTAAGTGCTTTGGAAGAGGTTTTGGAAGAATTAAAACAACTTAATTGTACTTTCAAATTTAAGAAAGATTCATCAATCAAAAGCATAATTAAAAACCGATGTTTTGTGTTAGATTTATTAAAGAAAAAATATGAAATAGGAGTAGTAATATATACCTTTGAAAAAACTAAACCATCTTATGGAGAGTTTGATTTGGAAAAATTTGAAAGAGAGAATTTTCTTATTGGAATTAGATACAAGGAGACACAAATTTGTATAAGTAATAATAATTGCATAGACGGTAAAAGATGTGTTTATCCTATAAAAGAGTTTGATTATAATAAAATTGAAGATAAAGTTATTGTAAAAAGAAGGAGTAGGTTGATATGAGCAATATTAATAAAGAATATGTACTTGAAATAGCTAATTTATACGGTATCGAAATAAATGAAAATTCCGACGAGCATTTAGTTGAAGATATTAATGGAAATATAACTAAATTAAAAAAAGAAGATATACCTAAGTTGTTTGGCATAGAATTAGAGAATGCAATAACATGGTATAGTGTAGAAAATGTAGATTTCAATATAAATACAGTAATTGAAAATTCAATAAATGTTAAATTTAACTCAGAGAATAATATGTATGAGTTCACTGCTGACGAATTAAGAGGAGTTGCTTAGTATGTTTTCTGGAGTATTAAAATTTAATGGTTACAATGTTGAGAAACTTAATTATATTAGAAAAAGTCCTGAGGAGATAAATAATAATGAGTCGATTAGTTTATCCCCTCAAATCATGTTTAAATTAATTTTGAAAAAGGATAATCCTTTAAAATGTAATGTGATTATCGGTATACGATTAGGTTATGATGATAATGTGCTACCTTTTAAGGTTGAAGTTGTTGTGAAAGGATATTTTGAATTAGAGGACAAAGAACCTACAGAGTTAGATGGCATATGTAAATTTTATTTACAGAATGGAACTGCAATCCTTTATCCATATCTTAGAGCAATGGTGACAACTATTACAAGTACTGGAAATTATCAAGCTATTATATTACCTACAGTTAATTTTTATAAATTGATTGAAAATTGTAATATAGAAGAAGTATCTTTACCAAGTGAAATGTATGAAGAATTTAATCAATATATATAGAGTAAAAAGTCAGATGTAGATTGGTCTTCATCTGATTTTTTTGATTTAAAAAATTTGAGTGACTATTATTTTAATGTCAAATATTTTAAATAATTACCTATTATTGTAGTTGACATTAAAAATTCATAATAAGCAATATGGCAATATATTAACAAGATAAACAATATATGGTACGCTAGAATTGAATAATTAGTTTACTTTTATTTATGGGGGATATTCAAATGAATAATGATATAGAAATAAATATTAATTTACCTGAAAAGATATAAGAAAAATGTGTTATGCTAAAGAGTTTAATAGTTACTAGCAGCTTTGTACTTTTTGCAATTTCTTTTTTTATTGTAATTTATGTATTTATAAGTATACCCAAATATAGTAATATATTAGTGCTGTGCAATATTACATTTACTGGGAGGAATAAAGATGAATGAGTCAGTTTATTTGTTATTATAGGGCTTTCTACTACAATTGGCTCTATAGCATTTACTATATGCTTAATAATAGATAAAAATTTACATTAATATTTATTTTATTGCTGCTTTTCTTAATAAGTCCCATAGTTGTTGTATTAATCATGAACTCAAAAACTATTAGTATGTATTCTGCCACAAAAAGGCTTCTTAATATGAGAAAGTCATTGGGAGAGTTGGAAAGCTATGAATTTACTTTTGACGGCATTATAATCACATCCCCTAATGGTATTACTAATATTAGTTGGGACAATGTAACTAAAATACTAGAGCTAAACCTTGTTTTCTCATTCATATATCGGGAGTTTATTGCTATATCATTCCTAAAAGATGCTTTGAGAATAAGGAAGAGTTCAATAATTTTGTAGATTTCCTTTATTCCGAAATTGACAGAAAAAAGTTTAAAGTAAAAGGCTATAAGTTTGACGGATTTTCACCTGATTCTGGAGAAATAGCGTTACCAAAAGCAGAATCAGCAGAATATAGAGCTAAAACCGATATAACCGACAATAGTACACCTATCATGGAGGTTACTTTTACAAACACAAAGGAAGAATTATTAAAGGCAAATCTTATTGTATGGTCTGACGTTGTAAAAGTACTTAAGCTAAAATCAGTGATTTTATTGTTTACATCGAAATATTGTAGCTCATCTTATACCTAAAAGGGCATTTAGCCAAAACCCTGACCAATATGAATTACTGAAAAAGATGATAATAAATAAAGTTAGAAGTAGTAAGAAACTAAAATTAAAAGCACATTAAGAAGAATTAAGTTTAAGAAGCCAAGTATTATACTTTCTTCCAAGATATGATATAATCTAATCTAATAATGTACTAGAGTGTTACCTATACTAGGAGGATAAAATGAATAATATTATTGGAGTAAATGTTAAGCTAACCTTGAAGGATATCAGAAAAATGTGTATTGCCAATGAACTTAAAAGTCAACTAGGAAAAATAAATTTGTGTTTTTGCGGATTTATTACTATACTAATTATTTTCTTAGGTATCCTCTTATCTATTCAGGAGCTGAAGGATGGAAGTATACTTGGTGTAATATTTATGATTCTAGGATTTTTATTAGCCTTAATTATTGTTATACCCGTATTAAATATTAGACTGATTACCATGTCTTATTTAGCAAAAAAGACTTATTTAAACACTGGATTAATAGATACTTTGCAAAGATATGAATTTATGCCGGAAGGTTTTGCATGTACAAGCTCTGTTGGAAAGAATTTTATAAGTTGGTTTAATATATTGCTAGTAGAGGATTTAAAACCCTGTTTTCTAATTAGAGAATCTTTATTTAAGTTTTATATTATTCCCAAAAGATCCTTTAGAGATAAGGAACAACTAAATTCATTTTATGATTTTCTTATTTCTTATATTGATAATAAAAAATTAAAGCTTCAAAGTTATGACTTTGAAGAATTTTCACCAGACTATGTAGAAGAAAATATTCCTATGAAAAGAATCCATGAGAAATTAGGGGATAGTAGGACTCAATTACTTGAATCTAACTCCACAAATATAAAATAGCAATTGCTAACGTAAAGCAGTCTAAATTAAGAGTTTAGATTGCTTTTTTATTTAGAAAAGACTTTACAGGTCATTTTTCTACATGACAAAATATAAGAACATTATATATAATAAAGGTATACTTAAGAATTTTAGAAGAGGTTAAGGATGAAAATGAAGAGGATAAGCGAAGTTTTTGGAGATTATCAAGCCGATGGCAATATAAATACAGCCATTGTAGAATCGGTAGTTTTAAAGAAAAAGACAAAGAGTTTGGAGATGAAAATTAGCTCTGATAAATATATTGATGTTAAGGAGTTTGAATCCCTTAATAAGTTTATTAGGAGAAGGTTTGCCTTAAATGATTCTAAAATCTCTGTTAAGTATGCTGAAGGAACGAATAAAAAGCCTATAGAGGAAGAATTACATAATATTGTACATTCCTTAAGTGATCAATATCCTGCCTTAAAGGCGGTATTAAATAATAGCGAATATGAAGTGGATAATAATGTTATTAACTTTAACTTCAAAATGCCTGTGTCTGGATTTTTAAAATCCTTAAGCTATGATAAAAAAATTTCTAGTGCCATAAAAAATATGTATGGGTCAGCCTTTAAGATAAATTTTGTGGATAAGGTAAGTGGGGAGGAATTACTAAGGCTACAAGAAGCTAGAGAAAGAGAAATGCTCCTTGCCCAGAAGAAAACTAATGTAGTTCAAAATGAAGCTCCAGCAAAGCCTGCTAAAGAAGCTACAGATAAAAAGGTAGAAGTAAAGGCTGAAGCTAGTGGAAAGAGCAATGATAGCTTAGTGATATTAGGTAAGAATGCTAAGATTAAGTCACCAGTTATAAAAATAACAGATATAACACCAGATGAAGGTAGAGTAGTTATTGAAGGTGAAGTATCTAATATTGAGAGCAAGGAATTAAAGAGTGGAAAAACCTTGGTTTCCTTTGATATATATGACGGTTCCAGCTCTATGACCTGTAAGTGCTTCTTAAAGCCAGGAGAAGAGGATGTAATGGAAAGGCTTAAGAAGGCAAAAGGGGTTAGATTAGCTGGTAACGTTGCTTATAGCCAGTTCTCTGGCGAAGTTGAAATGATTGCTAATGTGATTATAGAAACAGAAGGCTTGAAAAAGGCTAAACGTATGGATAATGCAGCGGTGAAGAGAGTAGAGCTTCACATGCATACTCAGATGAGTCAAATGGATGGTATGACCAGTGCCACAGATTTATTAAAGAGAGCTATAAGTTGGGGAATGAAGTCCATTGCTATAACAGACCATGGAGTGGTGCAGGCTTTTCCAGAAGCTCATAAACTTCTAGGAAGAAATAATCCCGACATGAAGGTTATTTATGGAGTAGAGGCCTATCTGGCACCAGATAAGAAGCCTTCAGTTATGAATTCTAAGGGGCAGAGCATAGATACTACCTATTGCGTGCTGGATTTAGAGACTACAGGTTTTTCACCAGTAACGGAAAAGATTACTGAAATAGGTATCATGAAGTTTAAGGATGGAAAGGTTATCGATAAATTTAGTACCTTTGTAAATCCTGAAAAGCCTATTCCAGCTAGAGTTGTAGAGGTTACAAATATAACTGATGATATGGTAAAGGATGCAGAAACTATTGAACAGGTATTTCCTAAATTGATGGATTTCATTAAGGACAGTGTTTTAGTAGCCCATAATGCTTCCTTTGACATAGGCTTTTTAAAGCATGTAGCTAAGGAATTAGGCTATGAATTCGACTTTACATATGTAGACACATTGTCCTTAGCACAGGAGTTATTTCCTGAGTATAAAACATATAAGCTGGGTAGAATAGCCAAAAACCTTGGTATAAAGGTGGAAGTTGCTCATAGGGCTTTAGATGACGTAGACACCACTGTGAAGGTCTTTAAGGTAATGTTAGATATGTTGAAGGAAAGAGGGGTAAAAACCCTCGATGACATAGAATTATATGCTTCTGATGAGGTAGCTAAGAAGGAAGAATACAAAAAACTTAAAACCTACCACGCAATAATCCTGGCAAAGGATTATGTAGGCTTAAAGAATTTATATAAGCTAGTATCTTTTTCTCATATTGATTACTTTTACAAGAAGCCTCGAATACTAAAGAGCTTGTATAAAAAGTATTCTGAGGGCTTAATCCTAGGAAGTGCTTGCAGTGAGGGAGAACTATATCAAGCTATATTACTAGGTAAGTCCGATGAGGAAATTGAAGCTATTGCTGAGGATTACGATTACCTTGAAATTCAACCTATAGACAATAACCAGTATCTAGTAAGGGAAGGGCAAGTGCCAGATAGAGAATATCTAAAGGAAATTAATAGAAAAATTGTGGCATTAGGTGAAAAATTAAATAAGCCTGTAGTAGCTACAGGAGATGTTCATTTTATGGACCCAGAGGATGAAATATACAGACGTATATTAGAAGCTGGCCAGGGATTTAAGGACGCAGACAATCAGGCTCCCTTATATTTAAGAACCACTGAGGAGATGCTGGAGGAATTTTCTTATTTAGGTGAGGAAAAGGCCTATGAAGTAGTAGTTACAAATACTAATATGATAGCAGATATGTGTCAGCAAATCAGTCCTATATCACCAGAAAAATGTCCTCCTTATATTGAGGGCTGTGAGCAAACTATCAGAGATATTGCATATGGAAGGGCTCATGAGCTTTACGGGGATCCATTGCCAGAAGTTGTTCAATCTCGTTTGGATAAGGAGCTAGATTCTATTATAAAAAATGGTTTCTCCGTTATGTATATCATTGCTCAAAAACTGGTATGGAAATCTAATGAGGATGGTTACCTAGTTGGTTCTAGAGGTTCTGTTGGTTCATCCTTTGTGGCAAATATGACAGGTATAACAGAAGTTAATGCTCTACCACCTCATTATAGATGTCCAAAATGCAAATACTCAGATTTTAACGATTATGGTGTGAAAATAGGTTTTGACTTGCCTGATAAGGACTGTCCAGTTTGTGGAGAGAAAATGGCTAAGGATGGTTTGGATATACCTTTTGAAACCTTCCTAGGCTTTGATGGAGATAAGGAGCCAGATATAGACTTAAACTTCTCAGGTGAATATCAGGCAAAGGCCCATAAGTATACAGAGGTTATCTTTGGAAAAGGAACAACCTTTAAAGCAGGAACTATAGGTACCATAGCAGAAAAAACCGCTTTCGGTTATGTAAAAAAGTATTTTGAAGAAAAGGGTATTCATGTAAACAAGGCTGAAATAATGAGACTTGCAAAGGGATGTACTGGCATAAAGCGAACAACAGGACAGCACCCTGGTGGTATTATAGTAGTGCCAAAGGGTCGTGAAATTTATGAATTTTGTCCTGTACAGCACCCTGCAGATGATCCTGAATCAGATATAATCACAACCCATTTTGATTATCACTCTATAGACCAGAACCTGTTAAAGCTAGATATACTGGGTCACGATGATCCTACAGTTATTAGAATGCTACAGGATATTACAGGAGTGGACCCCTTAACTATCCCAATGGATGATAAGGCTACTATGTCCATATTTTCTTCTACAGAAGCGTTAGGTGTTACACCAGAGCAAATAAATTCTCAGGTAGGTACCTTTGGAGTACCAGAGTTCGGTACTAAGTTTGTAAGAGGTATGCTTTTAGATACCAAGCCTAAGACCTTTATGGACTTAATATGTATATCGGGACTTTCCCACGGTACTGATGTTTGGTTAGGTAATGCAAAAGACTTAATTAATAATGGTGTAATTACTAGTATAAGTGAAGCGGTATGTACTAGAGACGATATTATGGTTTATCTTATTAAAAAGGGACTTCCACCGAATACGGCCTTTAAGATAATGGAGACAGTTCGTAAAGGTAAGGCACTGAAGGATGAAAAATGGCCACAATATGAAAAAATGATGAGGGAAAACAATGTGCCAGAATGGTATATTGAGTCCTGTAAGAAGATAAAATACATGTTCCCTAAGGCTCATGCTGCTGCTTATGTAATGATGGCCTTTAGAATAGCTTGGTTCAAGGTGCATATGCCTTTAGCCTACTATGCTGCCTTTTTCAGTATAAGAGCTAAAGCCTTTGATGCAGAATGGATGATTTATGGTAAGGAAAAGGTTAAAGCTAAGATGAAGGAAATTGAAATGATGGGAAATCAAGCAGCACCAAAGGATAAGGATATGTATGATGATTTAGAATTGGTTTTAGAAATGTACGAAAGAGGATTTAAGTTCCTACCAATCGATTTATATAAGTCTCATGCCACAAAGTTCTTAGTAGAAGACGGGGCTATAAGACCTGCCTTAAGTAGTATAGCAGGAATGGGAACTGTAGCTGCTGAAGGTATTTTTAAGGCAGCACAGGAAAAGCCGTTTAGCTCAATTGAAGACTTAAAGAAACGTGCTAAGGTAGGAAACTCTACTATTGATTTACTTAAGAAGTTTGGATGTTTAGAAGGCTTGCCAGAAAGCGATCAGCTTTGCTTCTTTGATGTAATCTAGATTTGAACTTAGTGTTAAAAAGGCCGTTTACGGCCTTTTTTCTTATACTAGGGAATTATATATTTAAGAAAATGTGGATAATTGGTGGAGACCATAATTGCCCAGGAAATAAATATTGACAAAGCTATTAAAGAAGTATAACATACTAAACATATCATAAAACTATTTAATAAATTACTTAAAGCTTATCATAAAGTCCTGTTATAAATTTAAGTAAGGGGATGATAATGTTGATAAAAAAAGAAAGACTTATTAAGAGTTTTTGCGAATTGGTATCTTTGGATTCTGAATCCTTTCAAGAAAGACAGGTAGCGGATTATATAATAGATAAACTAAAGAACATTGGCTTTGAAGTTTTTGAGGATGATTGTGGAAGTAAAATAGGAGCAAATGCTGGTAATGTTTATGGTTATTGGAAGGGAACCCTCCCAGGAGAACCTATACTCTTATCAGCTCATATGGACACAGTAAAGCCGGGAAAAGGTAAAGGAGCTATAATTAAGGAGGATGGTACCATTGTAGGTAATGGTAAAGCAGTGTTAGGAGCCGATGATATTTCAGGCCTTGCTAGTATTTTAGAAGCTCTGGAGGCAGTGGCGGAAAACAAAATTCCCCATAGAGATATAGAGGTGCTTTTCACTGTAGCAGAAGAGGTCTATATTCAAGGCAGTGCTGCTTTTGACTATAGCAGGCTGAAAGCGAAGGAGGCCTATGTTTTTGATTTAAGCGGGCCAGTAGGTAATGCAGCCTTCCAATCACCAACTCTAGTATCCTTTGAAATAGGTATAAAAGGCCGAGCAGCTCATGCAGGATTTTCACCTGAGCTAGGAGTTCATGCAATAATGGTTGCCTCTAAAGCTATCAGCCAACTGCAAATGGGAAGAATTGATGAAAATACTACAGTTAATATAGGTACTATAGAAGGTGGCAAGGCTAGAAATATAGTACCAGATAGCTGTATAGTTAAGGGAGAAGTAAGAAGCTTACAACATGAGAAGGCTATAGAAGTAGCACAAAAAATCCGTAGGATTTTTCAGCAGGAAGGTGATATGGCTGGAGCTCAAATAGATTATATGGATTCCTTCGGTTGTGTAGCCTATAAGATTGACAAGAATGAAAAAGTGGTGACCCGCTTCCTTGATATATGTGACAAGCTTTCTATAAAAAGTAATTTGGTTACTACTCTAGGTGGTAGTGATAATAATAACTTTGCCCTTAATGGGATTAGGGGGTTAGTATTAGCCTGCGGTATGAATAATGTTCATTCCTTGGGAGAATACAGTCATGTAGATGAACTAGTAAAAAGCTCCCTTATAGCTTTAGAAATAATTAGAGCACAGGATTAATAAGGAGGATAAAATGACTTTACAACAGTTAAAATATGTTATTACCATTGCAGATTGTAATTCTATGAATAAGGCGGCAAAGGCCTTATTCATTTCCCAACCTAGTCTTTCTGCTTCCATTAAGGAGCTAGAAAATGAGATAGGCATTGAACTTTTTAGGAGAACTAACAGAGGAATTACCATGACAGTAGAGGGAGAGGAATTTCTGGGCTATGCTAGACAGGTGGTAGAACAGTATCAGTTAATCGAAGAAAGATTTGTTGAAAAGAAAAGTGTAAAAAAGAAATTTGGTGTATCAACCCAACATTATACCTTTGCAGTAAAGGCCTTTGTTGAGATGGTAAAGCAGTTTGGAATGGATGAGTATGAATTTGCAGTGCATGAAACAAAGACCTACGAAGTAATTGAAAATGTTAAGAACTTTAAAAGTGAGCTTGGTATTTTATATCTTAGCGACTTTAACAGAAAGGTCATCACAAAGATTTTAAATGATAACAATCTAGAATTTAAGGAGTTATTCAAATGTAAAACCTACGTGTACTTGTGGAAGGGGAATCCTCTAGCTAGCAAAAGCTTAATTACCATGGAGGATTTACGAGATTATCCTTGTCTCTCCTTTGAGCAGGGAGTGTACAACTCCTTCTATTTTGCAGAAGAAGTTTTAAGTACCTATGATTACAAGAGAATAATTAAAGTTAATGACAGAGCTACTATTTTAAATCTTATGGTAGGTCTTAATGGTTATACCTTATGTTCGGGAATAATTTGTGAGGAGTTAAACGGAAATGACTATAAGGCAATTCCTCTGGATAGTGATGAAATTATGACCATTGGATATATTATGAGAAAGAATGTAGGATTAAGCCCCTTGGGAAGAAAATATGTAGAGGAATTAAAACGCTATAGGGAAAAGGTGTTATAGAAAAAAGCTATAACTAATTATTTGATTTGCGTATTAACACCTTTTTTAAAAAACATGTATAATTCAATTATAAGTTAACCGGTAAGGAAAGTTAGTAAATATTAATTAGAATTATTAGAAAGGAGTTTTATAATGCGTTCAATAAAAATACACAATGCAATGATAAAGGTTATGTCTATGTGTAGCTGTGGTTTCATGGGTAACTGTGAAATGATGGTTAATTGTTGTGCGCATTATGATACCTGATTTGTGTTTTTATTGATTATCAAGCAGGTACATGTGCATGTGCCTGCTTTTTTTAGACCCAAAGTTGAGCATGAAAAGGAAGTGAATTCATACTATGATTAGATTCGAAAATGTTAGCAAAACTTTTAAAGTGGAAGGTCGGGTAGTTGAAGCCGTAAAAAATGTAAATCTCCATATAGAAAAAGGAAAGATATGCGGTATTATAGGCTTCTCTGGTGCTGGAAAGTCAACCTTGGTTAGATGTATTAATCTCTTGGAGAGACCAACCAGTGGTAAAGTTTTCGTAGAGAACACAGAGATGACAGCCTTATCAAATAAGGAGCTTAGGAAAAAAAGAAAAGAGATAGGTATGATATTTCAGCAATTTAATCTCTTTGCCTCTAGAAATGTATTTCAAAATGTAGCATATCCACTAAAGTACAGCGGCATGAAGAAAAGCGAAATTAAAAAGAAAGTAGAGTCCTTGCTAGAGCTAGTAGGACTATCAGATAAGGCTAAGGCTTATCCTTCGCAATTAAGTGGTGGTCAGAAGCAAAGAGTGGCTATAGCCAGAGCCCTAGCCAACGATCCTAAGATTCTACTTAGTGATGAATCTACTAGTGCCTTGGACCCTCAAACTACAAGGTCCATACTAAAGCTTTTAAAGGAGTTAAACGAAAAGCTAGGGATTACTATAGTAGTTATCACCCACGAAATGCAGGTAGTGAAGGAAATTTGTCACAAGGTTGCAGTTATGGAAAAGGGTGAAGTGGTAGAAGAGGGAGATGTATTTGATGTCTTTGCAAATCCAAAGCAGCAAATTACAAAAGATTTTGTGGAAAGTACCTCAAATCTATCAAAGATACATGAATTAATAGATGAAAATGTATCAATTACAAAACTGTCACAGGATGAATGCATTGTAAAGTTTAAATATCTTGAACGAAGCGTATCCGAGGCTTTAGTGTCTCAGGTTTCTAGACTGTACAATCTAGATATCAATATTATTTTCGGCAATATTGAGCTTATTGGAGAAAATCCAATTGGTGGACTAGTTGCAATAATAAAAGGTGAAAATAAGAACATAGAAGAGGCAATTACTTATTTAAAGGATAAGAATGTTGGAGTGGAGGTGATCTTAGATGGAAGAGTTTCTAAATAGAATTATACCAAACATAATGAACAAGCTTCCTATTTTTTATGAAAGTATAAGAGATACCTTGATAATGGTTGGATGGTCAGGCTCTATATCCTTTGTGTTAGGCTTGATTTTAGGAGTTGTGTTAATAGTAACAAAGAAGGGTGGAATCCTTCAAAATAATTTTATATATCAAGTTTTGGACAAGGTTATAAACTTCTTTCGTTCAGTACCATTCATTATTCTATTGGCAGCCTTAATTCCTGTTACTCGTAAGATAATGGGAACTGCCATAGGGGTAGAGGGAGCAATTGTACCACTGATATTTGGTACAGTACCCTTTTTCGCAAGACAGATTGAAGCAGCCTTGTCAGAGATTAATCCTGGCTTAATTGAAGCAGCTCAGTCCATGGGATCAGGACCTATTGAAATAATATTTAGAGTATATCTAAAGGAATGTGTGTCAGGTATTGCAAGAGCTACTACAATAACAGCAATAAGCCTCATTGGATTAACAGCTATGGCTGGTGCTGTAGGAGCAGGGGGACTTGGAGATTTTGCAATCCGATTTGGATACCAGAGAAATCAGATAGATGTTACTTATGTATCTGTGTTAGTGCTAGTGATCCTAGTAAGTATTATTCAGATTATTGGTAACATCATAGCTAGAAAAAGCACTCATTGAGAGGGGATAAAAAGGAGGCTAAAGAGATGGCTTTGACACCAAGAAAAGTAATAATTATTGGAGCAGGACATGTTGGTTCCCATGCTGGATATGCATTAGCTTCACAGGGTCTGGTAGAAAAAATAGTATATATTGATATAGATGTGGAGAAGGCAAAGGCTCAAGCCCTTGATATATTTGATGCCACAGTATATCTTCCCCATCATGTAGATGTAATAGCTGGTAATTACAGTGATGCAAAGGATGCAGACCTTTTGATTATAGCACCAGGACCTCTACCAGACATGAGTAAAGGACAAACTAGAATGGATACTCTAAGGGACACGATTCAGATAATCAAGGATGTAGTGGTTAAAATTAAAGAATCAGGGTTTTCTGGAATCATACTAAGTATTTCTAATCCAGCAGACGTAGTAGTGCACTATATTCAGAAAAAGCTTGATTATCCGCCTAATAAAATAATCTCTACTAGCACCACCTTAGATTCTGCCAGATTACGAAGGGCTATTTCAGAACATATAGGAATTGATCAAAAATCTATTTATGCTTATGTCCTTGGAGAACATGGAGAGAGTCAAATGGTACCATGGTCCACTGTTACTATAGCAGGTAAGCCCCTCTTAGAACTAATGAAAGAAAAACCCCATAAGTATGGAGATTTAGATTTAAAAGCCATAGCCACAGAAGCCAGGGCTGGAGGCTGGAAGATCCTTGGTGGTAAGGGCTCCACAGAATTTGGTATTGGAGCTTCCGTTGCTGAGGTAACTAGAGCTATCTTTGCTGATGAAAAACGAGTACTTCCAGTATCTGTTCTTCTACAAGGAGAATATGGACAGCATGATGTATACGCATCAGTACCTGCTGTACTTGGAATTAATGGAGTAGAGGAAATAATAGAATTAAAAATGACTGAAGAGGAATTGGCTGCCTTTAGTGCATCCTGCAAGACATTGAAGGATAATTATCAATTAGCCTTAACTCTATAAATTTTAAATATAAAAATATAATAGAAAAGGAGAATGTTATATGAAAAAAAGAAATATTATTGCCGCTTTATTATCAGTATTTATTTTAATCACAGCCACAGCTTGTGGAAAAGCAGATAAGGAAGGAGATAAGGACAAAAAAGTAGTAAAGGTAGGAGTTGTAGGAGAGTCCAACGAAATGTGGGATCCTGTAATTGAAGAATTAGCAAAGGAAGGCATAGAAATAAAGTTAATATCTTTTACAGATTATAGTACACCAAATAGGGCTTTAAATGATGGCGAAACTGATTTAAATGCCTTTCAGCATCATGCATATTTAAATGAGGAAATTAAAAATAATGGCTATAAAATTCAAGCTATTGGGGACACGTTTATTTCTGCAATGAATATTTATTCTAACAAGGTTTCCAGTGTAGATGAAATAGGAGAAGGTGCAAAGATTGCTGTTCCAAACGATGCAACTAATGAGGGACGTGCTCTGAAGGTGCTAGAAGCAGCGGGCTTAATTAAGCTGAAGGAAGATGCAGGAGATAGTCCTGACAAAACTGCTATAGTTGAGAATAAGTTAAACATAGAGTTAGTGGAAGTAGATGCAGCTAATGTATATTCCTTACTACCTGATGTTACTGCAGCAGTAATCAACTGCAATTACGCTTTAGATAATGGATTAAATCCAGGTAAAGATGCAATTTTCCAAGATGATGTAAAGATTTATTCAGGAAAAAATTATGTAAATTTAATTGCAGCTAGAACAGAGGATGCAGATAATGAAATTTATAAGAAAATTGTGAAGGCATATCAATCAGAAGCAGTAAAAGAAGTTTTTGCTGATACCTTTAAAGGTGCTTATATACCAGCTTGGGATTAGTATTGGCCATGGCTAAAGCTAGAAGGAGGGGTAGCTGATGCAGGAGCTAAGCAAACGAACAGCGACTTTTACCGATTCTGTTATACGAAGAATGACAAGAATTTCAAATCTGTACAAGGCTATTAATTTATCACAAGGCTTTCCTGATTTTGAACCACCAGCCCCTCTAACAGAACGTTTAGCTGAAGTAGCAAAGGAAGGTCCCCATCAGTATGCTTTGACCTGGGGAGCACAAAATTTCAGAGAGGCACTGGCTAGAAAGCAGGAACGATTTTCTGGAATAAAAGTAGATCCGGATAAAGAAATTGTAGTAACCTGCGGTAGCACTGAAGCAATGATGGCAGCTATGATGGCTGTAACAAACCCGGGAGAAAAGGTTGTTATCTTTTCTCCCTTTTACGAAAATTATGGTGCCGATGCCATCCTATCAGGAGCTCAGCCTATATACATACCACTTAAGCCACCTAGCTTTGAATTCGATGCCGATGAGCTTGAAGCTGCCTTTAAGGGAGGCGTGAAAGCACTAATATTATGCAATCCATCTAATCCTAGTGGCAAGGTTTTTACAGAAGAGGAGTTAAAAATAATTACAGATCTTGCAATTAAATATGATATCTATGTAATAACCGATGAAGTCTATGAGCATATAGTTTATGATAACCATAAGCATATTTATATAGCTTCTCTGCCAGGTATGAAGGAAAGAACTATTATCTGTAGCTCCTTATCAAAAACCTATTCAATAACTGGCTGGAGACTTGGATATGTAATTGCCAATGAGAATGTCATTGATAGAGTGAAAAAGGTCCATGATTTTTTAACTGTTGGTGCAGCGGCACCATTAATGGAGGCTGCCACCGTGGGTCTTAATTTTGGAAATGAATACTACCAAGACTTAAAAAAACATTATACCCACAAAAGGGACCTATTTTTAAATGGTCTTAAAAATATAGGACTTCCCTTCACAGAGCCTCAGGGAGCCTATTATGTCTTAGTAGATATAAGTGAATTTGGGTATAGCAATGATTTAGAATTTTGTGAAAGGATGGCCAAGGAGGTTGGAGTGGCAGCAGTACCAGGATCTAGTTTTTTCAAAGAGAATATCAAAAATTTTATACGCTTCCATTTTGCAAAAAAGGATGAGACCTTATTTAGTGCTTTGGATAGGTTGTCGGATATTTACAAAAAGATGAAGAAATAAGTTTAATGGGGCTGTTGCACAACTAGTGAAAGCTTTAAGTTGTACAACAGCCTTTTACTACTAAATTGGTATACTACTTTCCAATACTTGTTATTTAGTATAAAATAGTATAAGTACATAATAATTTGACAACACCAGTATAAAAATATAATATTAAGTAAAAACCGTTATAGAAGATAATCAAAAAGTTAATATAAAGGTAGGAGGGATTATATGAAACAAGTAATTAGTACTAAGGGAGCACCAGGAGCAATAGGACCATATTCACAAGCTATTAAAGCTGGAAACTTTGTATATACTTCAGGTCAAATTCCGCTAGATCCTGCTACTGGGGAGCTAATTAACGATATAGAAAAGGCTACAGAAAGAGCCTTGGAAAATGTAAAGGCTATACTAGAAGAAGCAGGCTCAAGTATGGATAAGGTAGTGAAGACTGTAGTATTCTTAAAGGATATGAAGGATTTTGCTGAAATGAATGAAGTGTATGCTAAATATTTTACAGAAAATCCGCCAGCAAGAAGCTGTGTTGAAGTAGCAAGGCTTCCTAAGGATTCTGTAGTAGAAATAGAAGCAGTTGCTTTACTATAGGAAGCTATAAGCACTGATGAATAATTAAGAAAAGACTAAAAATAAAAGGCTGAAGTGATAAGAAAGGGGAATTATGAAAAGAAATAATACAGTTAAAGTAATCCCTTTAGGGGGATTAGGAGAAGTGGGAAAAAATATTACGGTTATTGAATATAAGGACGAGATTATTGTAATTGATTGTGGAATGACCTTCCCAGATATGGATATGTACGGGGTAGACTTAGTAATACCTAATGTTTCATATTTGTTAGAAAATAAGGAGAAGGTTAAAGCTATTGTGTTAACTCATGGGCATGAAGATCATATTGGAGCCTTGCCCTATGTGTTAAAGCAGATTAATGTACCAGTATATGGAACTAAATTAACTATAGGATTGGTAGAGAATAAGCTTATAGAGCATAATATTCTTTCTGACTGTCAATTGAATGTTGTTGAGGTAGGGGATATATTAAAATTTGATAAGCTGTCCGTTGAGTTTATAAGGGTAAGTCATAGCATTGCAGATGCCTGTGCTTTAGCCATACATACGCCCCACGGATATATTGTACACACTGGGGATTTCAAGATAGATTATACTCCAATTGATGGAAAGGTTATGGATTTAGCAAGGTTTTCAAAGCTTGGTAAGCAAAAAGTCCTGCTTCTTATGGCTGATAGTACCAATGCTGAACGTAAGGGCTATACTATTTCCGAAAGTATAATTGGTGAAAATCTAACTAGAATTTTTGCTAGAGGAAAGGGTAGAATTGTTGTTGCTTCCTTTGCATCAAATATTCACAGAATGCAACAGGTTATTAATTCTTCTATGATTTATGGAAGGAAAATAGCCTTTAGTGGAAGAAGTATGGAGAATATTTCTAAGGTTGCAGTAGATTTGGGCTACTTAAGTATACCAAAGGATATGATTATTAGTGTAGATGATGTTAACAAATATCCTCCAGATAAAGTAACAATATTAACAACTGGTAGCCAAGGGGAGCCTATGTCAGCCTTAGCTAGAATAGCTTCTGGAACCCATAGAAAGATAAGTATAGAAAAAGGGGATTTAGTTATTATATCTGCATCGCCTATTCCAGGCAATGAAAAATTTGTAGGACACGTTATAAACGAGCTTTTCAAAAAAGGTGCAGAGGTAGT
>DGDR01000036.1:25615-25908 GCA_002385545.1 Clostridium sp. UBA3947 | reverse complement strand
AGTAACAAGATTGATAAAAGTACAACAAATAAAGGGGTAAGATATCTTCCAACCCAATCTAGTATCCTAGCAGGCCTTAGTGAATAATAAAGGGTTATTATAAAAAAGACTGCAGAAAATATCAGTAGGCCTAGCCTTATATAGCTATTACTAATAAAGGGGATTAGGCCAACTTCAAAGGCAACTGTTGCTGTCCTAGGGATTGCAAAAAGGGGACCAATCGTTAAATATAAGATACAGGTAAAGAGAATCGAGTATTGTTTGCTTACAGGCCTTGCCATATCAAAGAGACT
>DGDR01000036.1:25080-25337 GCA_002385545.1 Clostridium sp. UBA3947 | reverse complement strand
CATTTTCTTCTGTCCCTTTACCTCTACTTTTACTTTACTATTTATCTTAACCTATTATAAACATATTTGATCAAACTAGTACTTACCTAAGCCTTACTATCCTAACACACAATGCCTATAGAAAAAGTAAACTACAAGACAGGCTATCTATGCTATGTATGCCCCTAGCCTAAATGTCACTTTGAGTCCAGACTCCCTAGTAACGTTAAAGAAAGGTTTCTTCAAACTCTTTATAGGAGGCTCCTTTTATAGATAGC
>DGDR01000036.1:0-24757 GCA_002385545.1 Clostridium sp. UBA3947 | reverse complement strand
TCTAGAGTATTCATAGATCTCATCCTCATTTATATCTAGCTTTACATCAATGAGCCTAGTTAAAATAGACTCTAAATCACACAACTTATCAAGTCCTAATAAGGCAAGCATTCTATCAATCTTGGCCTTATCCTTAAAGCTTTTTAAGTATTCCATGGTAAGTACTCCGTTGGCTAGACCATGAGGTAGACCCTTGTAATATGTCAAGGGATATCCCATCCCATGGGGTAAAGATGTGCCTGTCTGGGAGATTTGTATCCCAGCTAAGGTTGAAGCCAGCATAACCCTTTCTCTAAATTCCTGGTCCAAATCTTTATCAAGTAGCTTTTTAAAACAGTATTTAAACAGTTCAAAGCCTTTTTCTCCATAAATGTCTGACATATAGCTACTATTTGTGTTTAAGTAGCCTTCAACTAGGTGGGTAAAGGCATCTATAGCAGTATTTACTGTAATATCATAGGGTAAATCATGTGTATACTTGCTATCTAGAAATGCTAGCTTTGGAAAGACTTTTTGCCCTAAATTTTTCTTTGTCTTTTCTTTGTTTGAGGTGACAATGCTATATTGGGTTACCTCAGATCCTGTCCCTGAAGTAGTTGCAACAGCTATGACTGGAATGCTGTCTAGCTCTCCCTGTTCAAAGATATTGTCCATATTAAGCTCAGGGTTTTTTATAAATACAGCTATAGCTTTGGCAGCATCCATGGCAGACCCTCCGCCAATTCCTATAATGAAATCCACCCTCTTTTGGACTCCCACTTGTCTACCCTTTTCTATGGTTTCAAGGGATGGGTTTTCTTCTACCTCATCAAAGAGAATATGATCTATCACAGTATTGGCAAGTACTTGTTTTATGTCGTCATAAGATCCGTTCTTCTTAGCAGATCTTTTGCCTGTAACCACGAGAGCCCTACTACCAAACTTACTAAAGGCCTCATCATTTTTTAATATAACATCCCTACCAAAATAGATATCAGTAGGCATTGAATAGATAAAAGCCATGACTCTGTCTCCCTTCCTTCTTCTCGCCTCATATACATTATACAACTCTTGTAGCTTGGTTTCTATATTAACCACTACTGAGAACGCTCTAAAGGGTTTTGGCCTACAATAAAGGCACAGTTAGCCTTGTGTAAAAGTAACTAAACCGTTTTCGTGTCTACTTATTAGCATAAGAATAAGCCATTGACCCTTATCCATTAAGTCAATGGCCTGAGTTATTGATACTCTGCTTAGCTGTCTGTATGATTTTCTTTTTTCCTTAGCTTAAGAGATGAAGCTCTAAGGACTGGCACACATAGTTCATATTTGCTGACAAGACAATCACTCCACACTTTAATTATTATTATATAGTACGTCTATTTATTAAATGAGTGACTACTAGCTTTTATCTATATCAGATACTCAGATTTGATCTTAAAAGATTATTGGTTTATTTCTAACTGTATTTAAGCAGTGGTAAAACGGTGAAGAAAGGGGTTTATGATAGGATTGTGATCCTATAGGTTTCAATGAGCTGATATTAAGTGTATATAATCAATAAAAAGATAAAAATTATATTGATGCAATAAAACAGAGGCCTCGTGCATTAACATAATAGAAGGAGCAAGATAGATGGGCATAGATAATCTAAGGCATAAAAATAGAGTCAATAAAAAAACTGATGCTAAGAAGCTTGACCTCTATATCGAGAGAATTGCTAATTATGACAAGGACGCACTTGCAGGCCTCTATCATATGACAAGTGCTTCTGTCTATAGCTTTGCTTTATCGCTTTTAAAGAACATACAGGATGCAGAGGATGTTCTGCACGATACCTATCTACAGGTCTATAAGACTGCAGCTAGCTACAAGAACATGAACAAGCCCCTAGCCTGGATACTCACAATTGCCCGCAATTTAAGCCTAATGAAGCTACGTAATAGAAAAAAGATAGTAGATTCAAAGCCACAGGACTGGAACAGTGCCTTTGAAGCCATACCATCTGTTACAGCTGAAGACAGGCTAGTGCTTGTTTCATGTATGGACAAGCTAACCGATGAGGAAAGACAGATTATCATGCTCCATACAGTCTCAGGCTACAAGCATAGAGAAGTGGCAGGCTTTTTAAAAATCCCCCTGTCCACTGCTCTTTCAAAATACCATAGGGCAATTAAAAAATTAAGAATACTTCTATCGGAGGAGAATTGAAGTGCACAATAAAGATATTGAAAATAAAGTCAAAACAGCAGTTCAGCATAGTGTTCCTGACATTCTTGATTCTATTCTCTCTGATTGTGAAGGATTAGAAGGAGAAATGTTAAGGATGAACACACAAACAAGTAAAAAGAGTAAAAATATGAGCTGGATTAAGCCCCTTGCTACAATTGCAGCAGTATTCGTCTTGCTCTTTGTAGGGCTTACAAGCTATTTAAATATGGCCATTGATTCAATTATATCATTTGATATAAACCCAAGCATTGAGTTAATGGTTAACAGAAAAGAAAAAGTAATAAGGGTAAAAGCCCTAAACGAAGATGGGGAAAAAGTTATTGGTAATATGAATTTTAAGAACACAGATCTAGATATTGCAGTAAATGCCTTGATTGGCTCTATGTTAACCAATGGATATATTGATGATATGCAAAACTCTATACTAATAAGTGTGGAAAATAGCAACAAGGATAAAAGTACTAGCTTGCAGGCCAGGCTAGAAGGAGAAGTTTCAAGGCTGCTAGATGCTAGCAATGTAGACGGCGCAGTCTTAAGCCAATCAATAGTTGAAGATAAGGACATAGAGGATCTTGCAAAGGAAAATATGATTACAAAAGGAAAGGCACAGCTTGTCCTGCAGCTGGTCGAAAAACATGAGGGATATGACTTTGAAGAACTCGCCAAGCTGTCTGTTAACGATCTAAACCTTTTAGTCGAATCTAAAAAGCTAGATATTGAGAACTCATCTAAGGTTGGTAAAGCCAGTGACAGGGCCTATATAGGCACAGATAAGGCTATTAGCATAGCAGTAAACCACGTTGGTGCCAAAGGGTCTGATATTAAAGATCTAGAGATAGAGCTTGAATACGATGATGGAAGATTTATCTACGAGATGGAGTTTTACTTAGATGGCATAGAGTACGAGTTTGATATCCATGCAATTAGTGGTGAGATACTGTCCTTTGAAAAAGACAGGGATGATAACTATAAAGATACTGTATCAAAGGAAAGCCCAAGGCCTACATCTGCTCCGACAAACAAGCCAACAGAAAAACCATCGCCTACTTCTGCACCGACAAGCAAAGCAACTGAGAAAGCTTCCCCTACTCCTACTACAAGACCTAAGGCAAGCCAGAAACCTGTCGATCCTACTAAAGAAGCAGTCGAGGCAACTGCTAGCCCAAAGACAGATAATCTAATGTCAGCAGCAGCTGCTAGAAAGGCTGTTATGGATAGGTTCGGTGGTATAGTACAAAAAATTGAATATAACTATGATAGTAAAAATCCCTTGTATAAAGGCGAGGCCTTAAAGGATGGATATGAAGTTGATTTTGAACTAAATGCTAGAAGCAAGGAATTTAAGAAATGGGATGTAGAAAACGATGACGAATGGGATGAGTTTGCTCATGCCCTCGAAAAAATGATCACCATGGATGAAGCAGCCGCAATAGTAATAGCTAGGTCAGGAATGTCAAATACCTTTATCCAGAAGATTGAGTTCGATTGGGATGACGAAAAACCCTTATATAAAGGAGAAGCCTTTAATAAGGATAAAAAATTCAGCTTTGAAATCCATGCTTACAAGGGTAAGGGCTTTTATAAGTGGGACGTAGACAATGATGATGATACATGGGAAGAAAAGTTCTATAACATTAGATAAATTTAAGCTAGCTAAGTAAACTGATATAAAGCAGGAAACTATAAAAATGGGGATAGGCTAATAAGCTATCCCCATTACTTTTTTTATATTATAGCTTTGGATACTGGATATTGCAAAGGGCCTCACTTAATTTAAACAACCTATCTGCATTTTCTTTGGTAACCTGTCTACTATACTTTTCTTCCTTGCATAGATAGTAATAAAGTCCCTGAGCTGGTCTTTCCTCTTCACACAAGTAAGCATAGGTTTTTGCAGGTAGTGTAGGCGGTACACCAAATCTTTTACGGATCATCCATATGTAATTTACTAATTTCCCTGTTTCCTTGTTACCTATATCAGTGTGAACCAACCCTGGGTCTACCACATAGGCACTGATGCCAGATTTTTCATACCGATCGTTTAAAGCCTTTGCAAATAAGAGATTACAAAGCTTTGACTGCTTATAGGCAGTGAGAGGATTATAGTTTTTACTTAGCATTACATCCTTCCACCGTATCCTAATACCCTTGTGGGATTTACTACCAGTCATTATTACTCGTCCCTTTGCCTTTACTAGAGCAGGTAGTAGCTTGTATGTAAGTAAAAAACCAGCTAGGTGGTTGACTGCAAATTGTTGTTCATAGCCCTCCTCTGTAGTCATATAATGGCTACGTACACAGCCCGCATTATTTATTAGAGCATAGAGCTGTCCATTAGACTCTCTTTCAAGGTATAGGTTAAGTTCCTCAGCTAGTTTTATTACTTGTCCTTGGTTCATAAGGTCAGCTAGAAAAAAGGTGATTTTTGCATCTGGGTTCTCGGAAAGTATCCTTTCTTTAGCCCTATTGCATTTTATGCTACTGCGGCCTATCCCTAGGACATTGTATCCCCTATTTGCTAATATTTTTGCTGTTTCCAAACCGATTCCGGACGAAGCACCAGTAATCACTATAGTCCTCATCTTTGCCCCCTACTAATCCATAAATAAACTAGCCCATTTGTCCAATCTATCTAGTAGCTATTTTCCTCTGTCCCTTTAAAGTATATAAAAAAAGAATTCTACAAAAGTACATCTAGCAAATCTTTAAAGTCTTTAACCACAATTTCCTTTTCCCAAAATCTAAAAAGATAAGATTTAATCATTCTCTAGAATGGGCTATTCTAGATGCAGCTGCACTGGCTAGGCCAGCTACTATATCATCTAAGAAAGTGTTTACCCCATTTGCCTTCCCTTCGTCTAGAGCCTTTATTATACCTATTTTTTTCTTGTCTAAATAACCAAAATTGGTTAGGCCTATAGTCCCATATACATTGACTATTGAAAGTGGTATAACCTCATCTATGCCATATAGACCGTCATCTGATTCTACAATACTTTGTAATGGTTGGGGCAGAAGTCTTTTCTCAGCTAGTTCATCTAAGGCTATACTAGTTAAAACAGCATGACATACTTCTCTTTTTCTCAATACATGCTCTAGGTTAGTAATGCACTCCTCAATTGTAAGATCAGGTAAATATTCCTTTTGTAGCTCCATTACTATCAGTGCTATATCCTCTAGTGTTACTCCCCTTTCCTTTAATTTTTCTATTGCAATATCCCGTAATTCATACTCTTTCATGTTTCTCTTTCTCCTCTCTTTTCCTATGAGTCTGTTGGCTCCTCCATTTTATATACCTTCTATATGTTAACACGTTTCCAAAATGTAGGGGCAAATAGTAATAGTATTGGATAAATTTCTAGTCTACCAATAATCATACACAATGTTAATACTGCCTTACTGATCAAGGAAAAGTCAGCAAAATTACCTGCTGGGCCAACTATTCCTAATCCTGGGCCAATGTTACTCAAGCATGCAACAACCGCTGTTGAAGAGGATAGCAAATCTTTGTTATCCAATAAAACAAAAGCTATGGATATAGTAAATACAGCGATATATGCAAAGAAAAAGGTCAAAACTCCAGAAAGTATCTCTTCGTCCACAATTCTCCCATTTATCTTAACCGTTTGGACTGATCTAGGGTGAATAATCTTTATTACTTCTCTCTTTACTATTTTAAATAATAGTAAAATTCGTATACATTTCAATCCACCTGCAGTAGAGCCAGCACTTGCACCCATAAACATCAATATAACAAGTAAACCTTGGCTAAATGTAGGCCAAAGGGTAAAGTCAGCTGTAGCATAACCAGTTGTTGTGATGACCGAGCTGACTTGAAAAGAGGTATACCTTATTGACTCACCTATAGATTGGAAAACCGAACCATAGGTATTTATAACAATTAGTAAACTAGCTACCAGTACTGTACCCAAAAAAAACCTTAATTCTTCATCTCTGAAAAGAGACTTCATATTGCCCTTTAGCAAGGCATAATACAAGGAAAAATTGATACCGAAAAGTAACATAAATACGGTTATTACTGTTTCTATATAAACGCTTCCATATGCACCTACACTAGCATTTCTGCTAGAAAAACCACCTGTACTAGCAGTACCAAAGGCATGTATAAGAGAATCATATAAAGGCATTCCTCCCGCTAGTAGGAATATGACTTGTACAGCAGTCATGACAATATAAATAATATATAGTATTTTGGCTGTTTCCTTAATCTTGGGTACAAATTTCCCAGGTGCTGGTCCTGGAGATTCAGCCTTCATAATATGAAGGGTGCTAGCCTTTACAGAAGGTAAAATGGCTATCATCATAACTAGAACACCCATACCACCCATCCAGTGGGCAGAGCTTCTCCAAAATACAATCCCTTTAGGGATTCCTTCTATTTCCCTTATAATACTCGCGCCTGTAGTGCTAAATGCTGAGGCAGATTCAAATAGGGCATCTATCACAGATGGAACTGCTCCACTTATAAGAAAGGGTAAGGCTCCGAATAAGGAAACTAATAACCAGCCTAATGCTACAATTGCAAAGCCATCCCTTGCATAGATAGTAGTCGTTTCTGTTTTAACGCTGCGTAATCCTAGTCCCAATAATAACAAAATTGCAATAGTAAGCAGAAAAGAACTAGTATCACCCTGGCAATAAATGGTTGACACTAAAAGAGAGGGAACCATACAAACAGCTTCTATGCAAAGTACACTTCCTAAACTTTTCAAGATCATTTTATGGTTCATCTGTTATTCTCCCAATTAATGATATTATCTATGTCAGTTACTATCTCATCCTTAGTGATCAGGATTACATTGTCTCCTGCCTTAATCACATCATTACCATGAGGAATTATTATCGAGTTTTTTCTAACTATAGCTGCAAGTAATATACCTTTTTTAATGTTTAGCTTCTTTATTGGAATATTTAGATATTTAGCTGAATTTCCAGCAGTTAATTCAATGGCTTCTGCATGACCTCCAACAATTCGGTATAGGGCATTTATGGGGTTACCCATAGCATTTTGCAGTCCTCTAACATATCTTAGTATATAATTTACTGTAATAAGTTGTGGACTTATTACACTATCGATGCCTAGGCTCTTGATTATATCTGAATGATTAAGCTTGTTGACTTTTGCTATAATTTTGCCTACACTGTGGTGTTTCGCTAATAAAGCTGATATAAGATTGTCTTCATCTCGACCTGTGATAGCTACAAAGGCACCCATGTCACTAAAATTTTCAGAAATTAATAATTCTTCATCGGAACCATCTCCGCAAATAACTAAAGCATGGGGTACTAGTTCAGTTAATTCCATACACCTAGCGCGATCAATCTCTATAATTTTCACCTTGATATTCATGTCTTCCAGATATTTTGTTAGATAGTATGCAACTCGCCCACCACCCATAACCATGACACTACTAATTTTTTGGATGTAAATGCCTATACGGGTGCAAAAGTCGTAGACCCTTGATGGCTGCCCAATAATATATATAGAATCATTCTCTTTGATCATAAATTCACCATTAGGGATTATAACTTCATCTCCACGGTGTACTGCACCTATTAGGACAGATGAAGGAAATCTATGGGATATATCCTTTAAATACATATCAGCTATTGCCATACTATTGGTTACATTGATCTCCACCATTTCAACCCGTCCCTTGGCAAAGATCTCAACGTTAGTGGCAGGTGGAAATTTTATAAGGCGGGTTATTTCACTTCCTGCAGCCTGTTCGGGGTTAATAACCATATCTAAGCCCAGCTCTTTTTTCAAAAGCGAAAGCTCACTGGCATATTCAGGATCTCTTATTCTAGCGATTGTATGCTCTACACCAAGCATTTTTGCGGTAAGACAGCATACCATATTCATTTCATCGCTAGTAGTCGCAGCAATAATTAAGTCACTACGGTCCACACCAGCTTCCATAAGTATTTTTGTGCTGACACCATTCCCCTTGATACACATTACGTCTAGGTTTTCTTCGGCCTTTCTTAATGCTTCTGAGTCTTTGTCAATAATGGTTACATTATGATTTTCTCTTGAAAGATTTTCAGCCAAGCTATAGCCTACTTTACCGTCACCGATAATAATAATATTCATAATTCCTCCTGTTAAAAGCCCTTGTACCATTTATGATTGGTTCTTATATTAAACTCATTAGGCAATCTGATTTATCTTTTTAACTATATAGGTGGTAGTCAACTATATATCCATAGTTCATACCTACATTGAACAAAAACTGTAGTAAGTTATATAAATAATATTCTGCTCTTGTACTTAAAGATATCATCAGATAGCAAACTATAACTTATAAGTTTATACAATATACTTTACCACCAAAAAATAAAAAAATAAAGGGTAATTACAGATATTAACATGTCGATTTGTCAGGCTGTAATCCTATTACTTCTTAAATATTCTAATTCACTCTTTAACTCTTCTAAACGTGAAATAGATACTATAGTAGCTCTGTCTCCATGTGCTATGATTTCTTTTATTAACCCCTCTTTCATTTTCTACCTCCATTGATATTGGCCTATAACTTATTTCTTTGTAACTTTGAAATGGTCCAAATTATTCTCCTATGGATTTAGATTATAATAATTATCCCTTTCTCATTTGATAGGCAGTTATTATTGTATCGCTATATGAGTTCACAGTTATCCTCACACCATCTAGCTCACATTACCAGTTCTTGCCCTTCCTATATATCTTGCACTTACAGTTTTTAATCTTTTCCTTACAAGACTCAATAAGGTCATATCCACCTAACTTAAGATTCCGTTTTATTCTAGCTACCCCCAAAAAGGTTGAAAGTAAAGTTTATAAATCTTATTATTGTTAAATAATGCCAATAGTATATCAGTTATAAACCTGCGGTACAATCCCTTTCTTTCAAGTACCGCAGGTTCTATAATAATGTCATATGAGTTTATCAAAGTTTATTCTGTCCTTAATATATATAGTAAAGGTCGACTACTACTTAATATGTTCTTGCTGTAGCATTATAACTAGAAGCTATCACCCTCTAGCATTTCTCATAGGGCGTTTCCACAATTACCACAAAACTTATTGCTAGGCATTATGCTATTTCCACATTTGCTACAAAAATTGCCTTTTGAAAATAACTGATAAGTCGATGGTAGATCGGTTTCTACACTAGAGTCTGATATAAACAACCAGTCTATATCATTGTTGTAGTCACAATAGCCAATTGCTCCAGAGGCAGATACTACATAATAGCAGTCCTCATCGATGGGATCTTCACTGTCACTTGTCTGTGCAAGTGTTAATAAACCTTTTACATCGTATCTTTCACTTGAATAGACAAAGCGCCAGTCCGTAGCTAGGCTTTTAGCAAGCTCTGCGGCCTCTAGTAAACTAGTAAATCTCATCATTATAAACTCCTCCTTATTAAATAATTGCATTTTGAGCTGATTACAGATGTCATTAAAGTCTTTGGGCTGATTACTATTGTCATTGTGGTTATTGTGCTTGTCCCAGTACACACACTTTTTTACTATGCTAATTTAGGTCTGCCCCAGCCTACAGCAAACAGGTATAGGATGGTCAAAAGGTAAAGTGGTGGCAAGGTAAGGACGGCATAAGTTATAAGTGGTACTATCAAAAGTACTCCTACTAGCAGTTGGATGTAGGCAAGTATCCTGCACCAACCATAGCGGTGATCTTTCCTTGCAAAGACTAGGCCTGCTATGGCAGTCACCATGGAAAAAACATAGACTATCCCAGCCACAAAACACCCTATCCCACCATAGCTGCTATCCAAGGCCGCATTGTTTATAAGATTAAAGCACCATAGCATCATAGGTAGGGCGGTAACTAGCATCAATACAGATGAAATCCGCAAAAGGACCCGCCTTGCTTTAACAGACATATAACTTTTATCTTCCTTTCTAGCAATATAAAACTTTCTACTGCTAGGTTAGTTTAAAATACTCATATATTGCCTAGCTGTTAATCGTATCCTTGACCATCATACATTTCAACGCCTATCTCAGTAGCAAAGGAACGTGCTTCTGCCAGAAAACTCTGCCCAGAAGGTGACTCAAGACGTTTTTCTTGATTGTCACTAAAATCAAAGGCGTTTTCCACATATTCTATTATTTCTCCTGTTTCATCTACCTGCCATTTTCCTGGAGAGACCTGCTTTACTTTAAGATATCTCGTATATACATACTTGTTTTTGCCTGTTCTGCCTTCCTCTAAGCCCCATTTACCTGCAAGGTACTCAGGAGTAGAATCGTATCCTCTAAAAGCTGTCCAATCTTGGTTAGGCTTTAGCTCTTGGTAATAATCCTCTCTTCTTGACTTAAGAAATCCAGAAGAAGGATCATAAGAAAATTCATGATAACTATCCTCTTTTACCTCTGCATCTAAGCCCCTAGTCAAATGTTCCGTGATGCCATTTGTTTGAGGATCCTGCTTAAGAGCCATGATTTTGTATCCATAGCCATCATAGTAAAGGTATCTGTTGTCAAAGTCATATCTTTCAACCAAATAGTAGTCATGGTCTTTTTCTTCCTGTTCTAACCATATCAAGGTGAATTCCTCTTCCACAGAGAAGCTTTGAGTTAAAGTTGCATCTTCCGTTTTTTTTGCGTCACTTCCCTTTGGAAATAGCATTATTCTGTCTGGAGCTCCAGCCAGAAGGTAGGAAAGAAATGTGAACTCGCTCCTTACTGCCCATTGGTCATCGTCTTGCGGTGCATTTAAGGTCCATGTATCTACTATATCTACAAGGGCAAAGCCACTTTCGTTAGCAAACCTTATCGTATGTTCTTGATATTTACAAGGATCAGCAGAATCTACCGGTGCTATCTCCTGAATCTGAACGCTATAGTATTCATTGAAGGGTTCGCAGAGCTTATTCAGGGAAGCATAAAGGGCATCTTGTTGCTGTTTGATTATAAACTGTTCTATCCAGGGTATGACTTTCTCCCTAAACCGTGCATACATATACCTTCTAAGCCCCTCAGTATAGTCTGACTTTTGTTCTGCAGTCGGTTTATAATAGTTTGTTTTATCGGCTTCACCTACAGCAAAGGTCAAGGCGTCGCTACCCTCCCTAAATACGTCTGCCCAGAATTGCTCGGTGTACTTATCAATCCCATCTAGTACAGTCTTATATGCCTCTTCTATACCTTCAGCCGATGCTGTTCCATTCTGCCATTCATGCCAGTAGCTTTCAACAAAAAGTTTGTACCAATACTGCTCATTAAACCTTGCATAGTCCTTGAAATACTGGTCGAATATAGCCCTGTTAACTGACTCCTTGTAGTCCTCTGCCATTTCTACACCATAGTCTAGCCCATATGCTAGGACAGCAACACCGAGAAAGGCTGCACTAAAGGGCAAAGACCAGTAACCTGTCATATAGGAAAATAAGGAGCCACTACTTGAAAAAATATTCTTGTACAGATTTACTGCTGCATTCCTATCATCACCCTGTGAATTAGCAAGATCTATCCCAAGCTGAGTTAATGCTATCCCAAGGCCAACTACTGATACACCATTTGATACCTTTTCAACGGTATGGCTCATCTTCATAGATGTGAGTTTTGTAAAGGAGCTTATTGTGTTTACCAGCTCATCGAATATGCTATATATATTATTGGTCTTATCAATGCCCTCAGGTGTAAGTAAATTCTCTGTCCACGGCATGGTGTTTTTCGTATCCCCGTTTTCAACGAAATCTTTTACAACTACCTTGGCATCATCTCGTGCTTGGTTCTTTATGATATCCCAATATCGATGGTTTACCGTCATCTTTGCATAGTTCGAATCCTTTTCTGAAATGTAAAAAACACTAGAAGGATAATCCTTGCCAAGATATACGAGCTTTACAGGTGACAGGGATGTCAGACTTGCAGAGACAGTTCCATCTCCATTATTGACAGTAACCTGGGGTATCCACAATTCATAGTCACTATTGTAGTGTTCTATTGCAATATCGCCACCTTGAGCAGTTGCCTTGTCGTAGGGAAGGGTGATAGTAAGGGGTGCATAAAGGTAATGCATTTCTCCCAGGCTAATATCGTATTCTACCGATGTAAGCCCAGAGTCTTGGTCGAGTTTTTCTTCTTTGCGCCTGACTATTAGCTCCTTTTCACCATCAATGAGGTTTAGAGAATTAACATCAATGCGTACACCAGACAATATGATCGATTCCTTATCCAGTGAGACAATCGCCTTTTCTGTCTCAACAAACCCATCCTTGTTAGTAAGCAAAAGCCCAGGCCAGCCATAGAGGGCAACTGCAGCCAGCTGTATGACTAACAAAAGGGAAAGGATAATGCACAAAGCATTGCGACCAGCATTTTTCTTAAGTGCTACAGAGCTTTTTCCTCTTGCTTCTTTATGAGATAGACTTGCTTTTAGAGCATGCGGTTCTTTTTTTACCTGCGGTTTCGGTGCAGGTTTTGCTTGCCTTACTGTATCTGGTTTTATTGAAGTCTTAAGAACTGCTGTTCCACATTTAGCACAAAAACTAGCACCAGTATAAAGTTCCTTGCCACAATTTGTACAAAATCTTCCCATCTCTATACCTCCTTATTTATGGTCTCACTAGTGCTACAAGCGCTGGTATCCCGTCTGGTGTATCCATCGAGCCAAGGGCGTACTGCTTTCCTTCTTGCTCATAAAAGTTTTTAATTCTTATAGTTCCAGCACCGGAGGCCCAAAGACCACCATTTTCCCATTTACCAGTGAAAATACTGTCCTCCATATCTGTCTCATCAAAAAACTTGCTTTCATTTGCCCAAAAAATATGATACCAGTCAAGGGTAAGGGCTAGACTTTCCGCACTACCCTCAAGAGAGATGTTTAGAAATTCCATAGCACTCATGTCGTATTCATTGTTAGGATTGTAAATAATGAGTGCTTTCCAACTACCAGTAACTGGACTTATATTATCTATAGTTTTAGCATAGGATAGAATACCAACAGTAGTCGTATCATCTATATACCATGCAAAGTCCTCCAAGTCAGGCCGCTCCGTTGTGGATAAGCTCACACCTGTTTCCTTTTGCTCTTTACCACTATCGCTTTCCGTGACTGTGGGCGGAGTTTTCTTATCTGTCGATGGTTTGTCGGGGTATTTTTGCTCTGATCCTGTTAAAGGAATTACCCTCCCTTCTCTTAGCTGTAGATTGGGCGGTATTGTAACTATGCCTATCCCTAGCATCAATGAATTGGCCAATATAAGCACAATAATCAAGCCTTTTTTCATTATGAAGCCCTCCTTGATGCCTTTTTTTAGTTGATGTAAACTCCACCGTCTTAGGTTTAGTGAAAAGCAATAAAGCCATAGTTTATTTATTTGAATAAGAGATTTTTACACCAGCTACAGCGGTCGTTTTGTATAGGGTTTACCCTTGTGCAGACATTGCAGTAGATTATCCGGTCTTTGGACTTATCGTATTTCTCATATGTTCCAAATCTCGGGTGATAGCGGACCCTATCACCTACAGAGAGATAATCATACATTTGTCCCCCACCCCTACGTTCTACAATGGTCTTTTTCTTACCCGCATCGGTCTTGATTACTACTGTGTATTCTGTGTAGGTCTCGTTTGAATCCCTTTGTTGATACCTTTCATTGCTATACTTGTTAACAACCACGCCCTCCCAGATGGGCTTTTTACTGCTTCCTAGTGCTAGCAGATTAACAAAGAGCAAGATAAGCGCAGTTCCAACTCCGATGATGATGGCTTCTCCAAGTGGGAAATCATCCATCAGTAAACCGGCGATGGGAAAACCAATAAGGGGCAGTATAAACATTATCCACATGCATCCAATAGAGGATTTTCTTTTTTCCTGTGCAACAGCCAGTAGCTCTGGTGAATTATACCTATCGGAAAAACCAACCATGTTTGAGCTTTTCTGTGGGGATACAGGAGAGTCTTCATGCATTGGTTCCATGGGTACTGCTATTTTAAATTTATAGGCTTGCCACAGCCGATACAAAATTTACTATCCTCAGGCAGCTTAATTCCACATGCCTTACATGTGTTTTCTGCGCTACTTGGCGTTTTAACACCACAGTTAGAGCAGAAAGCTGCCTCCTTTAGTAACTTATTTCCGCAGTTTTGACAATACATATCCCCATTGCTCCTCTTTTCTTTTATTTGGGCTTGTCTCTGTGTGCTTGCTTTTGCTACTGCCTTACTCCTCCCTTTTTTCTTCCTTTTACCCTTTCTACCTGTCCGTGTGACTAGTAGAAACAATATCAGACATCCAATAGGGGTAAAGATATGATAGATTATTCCTAGCTCACCTAACCTGTCAAAGTCTGATAACATGGCAGGTTTGTTGATATAGGGGAAAAAAGAAAGATAACGTATTCGTTCTTGCCGGGTTTCACCTTTGTCTAGACTTGGCCATGCCTCATCACTAAGATAGGTCACATATCCTCGGTATACTTTACCCTTTGCTATAAAGCTATAGCCCTTGGAAACAGTACGAGACCGGTTTTCCTCTGCCCTAGTATCATCTCGCCTATTCGAATAGCTATCCACTATACCCATTACTGAATCACCAAATATCGCTAGCGCCAGGGTACTGATGCTGGTATAGCTGGCATACAGTAGAACTGCACAGATAATTATGACAATTGGTAGGGGTATTTTACTGTTATTTTTCTTTTTCGCCATAAACTCAGCCCCCTATTTATTTCTAGACCCACTCGTATTCGTATGCTGTTTCTATATAAGTGGCCAGTGAGCCATTGAATACAACAATGATGTATACCTTGTCACCGTTTTCTGAACCTCTTGGGATTAGGCCACCCACTGTAAGCTCCATATCGAAATAATTACCATTTACAGTATTGTAAAAGGTCACTGCGGGAGTAATAATCTCTACCCCATCTCACTTGGCATTGCCAATTATCTTTTCTGAATTAGGTGAAACCTTGCCTGATGCTGATCCATCGCCTTGTGAACAAGCAGAAAATCCTACTATTGCTGACAGGAGAATTACCATAACAAACAGAAGTGATACCACTCTACTTTTCTTGCCATTTATCCCCCTCTATTTATTAATTCTTCTAGTCTCACCATCTGATAATGTCTGCTTGCACACCTGTTTCGTAAAGTAACTTTTGTGCAGTAATTATTACCTCTTTCTTTTGAGACATTCCGTGAAGCATCTCTAGCCTCATTATTTGGGCTGCATCTCCGAATGTAAGATATATTCGTTCCTTGTCAATAAGGGTTGTTTGTAGCCTTATCCCATGTATACCATCAAGACCCCACCGATAAATCTGTTTACCTAAAAGGATTCCAAAGGTAGATACTACGGTTTCCTCGGTATCCTTTTGTATCTGCCTACCCGATAGGTTAGGAGCTATAGATGGAACAACAAGGATGCGATTTTCCCAAATGAGAGATGCGTCATAGAGCAGTCGGTTTTGTCTCACTAAGAAAAGGAGAGAGATAAGGCTGATAGTTCCAAAGAGGAAAACCATTTCTTCCTTGTATACAAAACTGAGCAACATTGCAAAACAAAAATTAGCTAGGAACATTATTACAAATCCATTACGCCTTTTGCGGATTAATTTCATTTGCACCATACCTCCCCCTACTTATATTCTAGAAAGAGATAGGTAAAAGTGCATCATCCAAAAGGATGAATTCACAAAAAAACCTCTCATTCTATTAGGTGAGAGGCTGTTTGATCTGATATTTATGTAGTTACTTATATCATCCGATATCATCCAAGGGTTTGGTTTTTAAGCAGAGTACTGATTAGCTCTGCACGACTTGAAACGTCATATTTTGAAAAAATACTCCTTGCATGTGTTTTAACAGTATTCTCACTGATAAACAAAGCATTAGCAATCTCACGGTTGGACTTACCGGAGAGGATCAGTTGTAGTACGTCCTGTTCCCGGACAGTCAGTGGGTCTAGGGTTTTAACTTGACTAACAATATGGGTTTGCTGTGATTGGCTCATATTATCATAGGCGGCAAGGTAGGCATGACTTTTTAGCAGTAAGACAAGCTGCCGGTTTAGGGGTGGCAGCATGACTAATGTAACGCAAACTACACTTAGGGCTATGACCGCAAGCTCTGCGCTTGGAAGGCCTATAGATCTTATAGTCATTCCAAGGACCCCTCCACAAAGGACACCAAATACATTAGCAGAAAGCCCAATACCAAAGGTTTGTGCAGGCTTTTCACTATAGTCCAGCATCTCTCCAAGGATGCTCCACCAAAATAGGTCATATATACCACAGGCACCGAGCATTAGTGTGTCTACAAGAATATAGTCAGATGTCTTTCGCTTGAGCAACATAAAGCTAATAAAGGCTCCCATAATCATGGCCATGCCTATATACAAAATCCTAGAACGCTTTGCTTTCGTAGGTAGGTTGCGCATAATGGCAAGAGCCACAATATAGGGGACAGCCCAATACCAACTTACCAGCCCCGTTAGATGGTCAAATGCGGGGTTTATAACCTGATACATGAGTCCTGAATTTATTGTGATGATAAAGACAAAAAGGCACAGCAGTATTAATGAATTTTTAATACTGCCTTGTGTTTTATTCAAAGCAGCCTTATCTTGGTCTTTTTCCTGGTCCACTGGTATCATCCATGTAAAAACTATTCCGACTAATAGGCATAGCATTGACAGGATTAGCCCAATAAGTGGTGACCGGTTCATGGCAACTACATTAACTACAATCATCAAAATATTAGAATATATCAGAACATCTGCACAGGATTTGATACGCTCGTTTTTGGGAGTAAAGGCCTTTAGAAAAAAACCCCATGACGCCACTGCACAACCACTGGTATATCCGCTAATAATTAAGCCAAGCAGCCATAAAAATGAGGGATCAAAAAAGAAGGGAATTGTGGCAATTAGGCATATGCCCATACCAGCGACCATTACATTTTTGGCTACTACTTGCGTTTTTACAAACAAACCACAGGTGAGTAGACCTAAGAAATGGAGAATCATAGCGGCCAATATATAAGTAGAGGAATTTACTTCAAGTAAATCCAGTAGGCTATAGAGCACCTGTCCCTCAAATAAAAAGGAAAGTAGATAGGCAAAGGAAAATGAAAATGCCAATATAGAAAGCCTGCGGGAATTTAGTATACTATCTCTATTCATTTTGTACCCCCTGCTCAATGGAGCTCCTAACTCAGTTATACACATGAAAAAGCCATAAGTCAACTTAAAATCCTCCTTATAGCAACAAATCTGCTTTTATCACGATAAAGAATGGAGCTTTACTAGCCAGGGGCCTAGTATACAAGATGGCAGATAGGATTGATGGCTTATTCCTCCTATGTCCAGCAATATTATACGAGCATCAACATATATTCTCCCAGAACATACTGTATTGGTAAAGGATGAAGCCCTGTTACTAGAGCTTGATCCAGAGGATGCTCAAGCTTTTGCCTCTATGCATGTAGTACAAAGCAAAAGAGTATGGGAGAGATACAAAAATGAGATCCTCCTTGGAATTGCTCTAGGAAAAATGTTGCTATTTCTTTTCATTATCTTTGATTATTAAATATTTTTTAATACCATATCAAAATTATTAAGGGTCGCAAACATTAATTTTCCTTTAATACAAGGTCGCCTCTTTGGCTTATTGTTACCTTAGGGTTAGTATAGTTTTTTCTGCTTTTTTTCGCTAAGGGATGGGATACTGCCTTTTGAGGACACCACTGGATACATGCCATACACTGGGCACACTTACTTCCCCATACTAGGATACCTTCACTTAAAGTAATATTATCAGTGGGGCATAATTTTACGCACTGGTAACAGTTTAGGCATTTATCACTAGCAAAAAATTCAGAGCCTAGCTCGGAAAATTTACTCCTTTGCTTATCAGACCGTTTATGAAACATTCTAGCTAATAGATTGGCCTTTATATACCCTGTCCTTTTGCTCTCAAGTATTGAGCTGGCAATTTTGCTTATCTTACGCTCAGCTTTTTTAAGTATACCTTCCTGATAGGATCTCGGAAATGCACTATATTCTAGTATGTAGTTACCAGGTGTTTTGATTTTGTATTCTTGCAATATTATCTCTTTGTCAGATAAGGCTTCCCTTATGTCCTTTAGAGCATATCCCCAAGATCCACCATAAGTAGTATGCTAAACATAAATTAATAACTTATAATTAAAGTATAAGGTATCCGATTATCGGGCCTAGTAGTATGGCCAAGTAAATCAGGCTAATCCATGGTTGATAATCGATATAGAATTCTTTGAAGCTAAGACTCCAAGGATGCTTTATTATTACCCATCCAAAAACATCAAATAAAACGCAGATTCCTGCCCATATTGCACCAGTGATGAGGGCTTCTTTAAAGTGTGGCATAGGCAAAGATCTCATGTAGAGCCAGCCAAAAATCGTGAAAAGAATAATATTATACAGTGGGTGCCATGGTTTTGTCCTCTCGTAACCTTCACCCATACTCTTTTCATCCATTGGACTCATTTTTAGAACATAAATATTAAATACTGTATGTAGTATACCGATAATTGTTGCAATGGCATAGGACAGCCAAAACCACAACATAAACATCCCAAAGTTTTGCATAAAAACCTCCCCTTACCAGCTACAAGTAATAACATTAGATTAAAAACGGAGGTTACTATCAACTGTATACTTAACTAATATTTAACTGCTTTTTGCTTTTAGATGACAGGTCAAAGAAAACATGCAGTCCCTTGGAATATCTAGTCTTTAGTACTATCCAAAGCCCTTATTCTAGTGTATTGTTTTTATATATGGCTAATGGTAAAATATGCTTGCAAGATATGAATAACATGTATAGATTTCAAATAAATCAAAATGATTAGGGGTGTATTATGAGAAAAATTGCAAAGCTAAGTTTCTTTTATTCTATGTTAGGTATGTTTCTAGGAGTATTTTATAGGGAATTTACAAAATTAAATGACTATACAGGAGAAACAGTCTTAAGTGGCCTACATACTCATGTATTAGTCTTAGGGATGTTTTTCTTTATAATTGTTCTAATACTAGAGAAATTATTTGAACTAACTAAGAATAAGAGATTTAATGGATTCTTTATAACTTACAATATCGGGCTTGTATTAACTGTTGTAATGATGGCAGTACGCGGATATGTAGAGGTATTAAAACTTGATATATCTACAATGATAGATTCATCGATCTCAGGTATAGCAGGCTTAGGCCATATAATAATGGCAATAGCTTATGTCCTATTCTTTCTAATATTGCTTAACAGAATCAATGATCTATATAGCAGCAAGAGTAAACAATAAATATGCTTACTACCCCTTTTATTAGGCATCCAGTAAAAGGGGTAATATTGTCATTGATATACTAGTATAAGTATTTATTTGATAAATTCATGGAGGAAATTATGGACTTTAAAAATAAGACTGTTGTTGTAACAGGTGGCGCTTCGGGCATAGGAAAAACCATCTGTGATGAATTCAGAAAAAAAGGGTCTAATGTTTGTATAATCGATCTTAAGGAAAACGATTATTTTGTTGGGGACATTGCAAATGAGGAGATACTTCATTCCTTTGTGGAAAAAGTAATCGGTGATTACCAAAAAATCGATTATCTTATCAATAACGCCATGATTTCAAAAGGTGGACTCATGGACTGTTCCTATGATGAATTTAATTATGCCTTAAAGGTAGGCGCTGCTGCTCCATTTATGCTTTCAAAGCTTTTTCTGAACCATTTTAATAAGGGCGCATGCATAGTCAATATTTCTTCAACTAGAGCTAAGATGAGTCAGCCAAATACCGAAAGCTATACCGCAGCTAAAGGAGCTATAACCACCCTTACTCATTGCCTAGCAATTACTCTTGCCGGTAAGGTACGGGTTAACTCGATATCCCCTGGTTGGATTGATACTGATTTTAAAGCTTATGAGGGACCGGATGCTGAGCAACATCCCGTTAAAAGAGTGGGTAACCCCCTTGATATTGCCAATATGGTGCTTTACCTATGCAGCGATAAAGCCAGTTTTATAACCGGGCAAGATTTTTGTATTGATGGTGGCATGTCAAAGCAAATGATCTATCATGGTGACTTTGGCTGGACCTTTGATTTCTAGGACTGACTATATACCTAGCAATTTTGAAGTAAAGATATATTAGAATATTAGCTGCAATAAATCTGAAGGGCATCGCGCAGAAACTTAGTAGCTCCCTTTGCTATCTTGTCGTAGTATTCTGTAAAGCGGGGGTCATCTACATACATTTGTGCAAGTCCTAGGTGAGCTTCTTTGCTGTATTCTCCCCAATAATAGCAGAGCCATTGTTTGTGCTTTTCACATACTTCTTGTGCAAGTTCACTAGCAGGGTCTCCTAGCTCTGTCGCGGCTCTTAGCATGTCATTTAATTCTTTAGACAGTTTTTCAACTTCTGCATACTGCTCTTTTGTCATACCACTGACTTTTGCATTTGAGCGTTCAACAGCTTCATCACCATATTTCTCACGGATTTCCTTACCGTATCTGCGCTCATTTTCATTAACAAGTTTTTGTCCAAAACCATCAAACTTCTCTTTGTTACTCATAGTTGTTTCTCCTTTCAAAGCTTTAATAGTCTTCTCTACGTTATTAATAAGTAGATCAATTCGCTCCCTCTTAACAAGTAGGGCAGTGAGATGATTTTGGAGTGCTTTTTCTCCATCAAAACTCTTCTCGTCAAGAATATTTTTAATATCCTCTAGCGGCAGATCTAGCTCCCTGTATAGCATTATCTGCTGCAGGCGATCAATCTCCTTTTGACCATAGATCCTATAACTGTTTGAACTCACTCTAGCTGGTTTAAGCAAACCAATCTCATCATAGTACCTCAAGGTTCTAGTGCTAACTCCTGCAAGCTTTGCTAGCTTATTAACTGTATACTCCAAATCATCACCTCCTCTAGAAACAACTATAAACTATTACCTAACGTCAATGTCAATGCTTTTTTATTCTGTATTTCTAATAAAACTCTACCTTGGCCATAACAAGGAAATTAAACTTCCACCGTGTAAGTCTCTTTTATGTCTAGTAGTCAATCAAGCTAGTGTTTTTCAATTATCAACTTGTTACCGCCCAGTGATAAAGTCTCTTGCCTTATCAAGCACTTTTTTTAAGTTATCAAATTGAAAAAGAGATATTGCTTCCTCATAGGTCATTAGATAAGCACCTAGCAGTTCATCTTTTTGATACCTAATATTTTGATTATCATACTCTGCTAGAAAATATATTACTCTTTTTATAGTCACTTCTTTATGGGGTATAGGATATTCGTTTATAGTTTTGAAACCAGGGATAATATTAACCTTTAGTCCTGTTTCCTCGAAAATCTCTCGAATGGCTGTTTGTTCTTCAGTCTCATTTTTCTCCATATGACCTTTGGGAAAGCCAAAATAGCCTTCGGTTGATTTGACAATGACATATAATATATTATCATTTTTACGGGTGTAGACCACTGCACCACAAGATATCTCATACTTCACTATAATGTTCCTCCAAATCATAGTTTATTTTAATTAACTTTTTTCTACATCAATTAATGGACTCAAGCTGGGGCGAGTTGATGGAATTGATGTCTATGGGGCATTTTCTAAAACATCTGTTTGAGAGAACATGTCAATCGATTCAATCGATTTTCTGTATAATATATTGATTATCCCAATCTCCTACTAGTGGGCTATTCATAATTCGATACTTGCGATTTGTATCCCAGATTTCACGAAGCTTGTCAAAATTCAAATCGGGTTCCAGCATCAGTATCGCCAGCTCGTCAATTTCAACCAGATCTTCTTCTGTTAGTTTTTCGAATTTGCCATCTATATAGCAAGGCTGAAATTTGTATGATATTTCATCATTCATTAAAGCATGAAAATCATAGAATATACTTCGTATGACTGCTTTCAGCGAATTCGTGCCTAATCCGTCCGAATACACATATCGCGAGCCATCTGCTTTTCCACTCCGAATATCAAGCCATGCTTTTGCTGACCAGTCAAAGCAATCCATTGGTATGTCATATTGATCAAAACCTAAATCTTTTTCATCAAAAAAGCCATCAGCATCAAAATTTACCCATCTGTCTTCTTTGTCATTCCAATACTGATTTATCCAATGATCACCGCTTCGGTTTTCTGCAAAATATGGTGCAAATCCAGCCCTTGAACGGCATGGTATTCCCTTTGCTTTGAGGATTGCAGACATTAGAACTGATACATATCTGCAGGTAACGACAATCTTGTTTTCTGTGGCTCTTTGGAATGTAAAACCTCTGTCATCCAGTCTAAAAAGCTCTGCTGTCATCGCTACAGCTGTCATTAATACATCATCTTCGCAGCGAAGCCGGTACCAAGGAAACTTTGTCATATCACCATATCTCAAATCTGAATTGGCGCCTGAATTTCCTTCACGTAGAGTAACACGATGGATTACTTGTGAGCAAGTAAGATTTCCCAATTGACGTATGTCATCGGGCAAGCTCTTAAAATACTCTACATATGGACCTGCATATGTATAAGTTCCTGTACTTTTATAATGCTCTAATATATCTCTTCTCATTTTCTCTCCTCCTCTCAAACATAGTTATTTCATCAGTAAAGGTATTCATATCAAGACTTCTTATCTTAGTAATACAAGTAACTTCGCCCACTCAGCAACTTATACTCAAACAGTGTACCACCTCCCACATTCTAATCAAATATAAATCCTTTTCCAACTGTGGCGTTACTATAACATTCATCTGATAGCTATACCCGGCTTTTTATACCATTTATTGCAAGTTCTATTATAACACATCTGAAGTTAACGGGACTTTTTTTGATGACATCTTAGGCAGAGCAAGCGAATGAATATTCCAATGTCTAGAAGACCCTTATTTATAGTCATTTTCATCCTTCTTATTTTTTGACTCGGACATCAATACTATTGACTCCAGATGGAACGATACCTTGATTTTGATGTCTAAACTTGGTACATTTTCGGGAACTGTTCAACGATGTTTTTCGCTTGATTTTCCTCTTTCGAACACATTGACAATCCCGATAACGGCAGGGAACAGCACACCCGCGACTACCAAAATAATCCAACTATATCCCCACCTGTTTGTAGTAAAACTGTAGGCTAAAAATATTGCAGTCGCAATTAACCAATAAGCAGTATATATAGCATCTGCAACAGAGTGGTTTTTCTTTTTTGCTTTTGAATAATCGCCCTCTTGTAAGAGTTTTTCATAGCTTGCCCAAATGATACCGTTACGGGTAAAGAAAACCACCCCCACACCTGCAATGACAAAAGTTAACGATAGCATTATAGCCAACAGTAAAACATTTTCGTCATTGAAGAACACTCCTATAAAAAGGGGAATCACGGATAGCACACACAAGCAAGCTCCAGTTATATTATTTGTAGTATATTTGCTTTTGTATTGCTTTTTACGTTCTTCAACCATTCCGCTAACGCCATATTCCGTTTCAAACACTTCTTTTTCTAGATACTCAAACGGAGCAGTCTTACTTCCGCTTGCAATAAATATGGCAACTGCTATTGCAACGAGTGTAAATAAAGTAATCATTCCAATTCCCGCAGCCACATTATCTGATAAGCCATATGCAGGCGTTTCACTCATTGCTCCTAAAACAAGCAGACATATTGGGGATAGAATACATAAAAAAGTTGCATAAGCTACCCATTTTGAGGTAACAGCTTTTACAGAAAGAAAAGCATTCGCTTCTTCCATAGATATACGCTTTAATAGAGTAGCATCCTCATCAAAGTCAATATATTCCGTTTCCTCAATTTCATCTTTGAGCAAATAGTCTGTACTCACTCCAAACAATTCCGAAAGACGTAGTATTTTTTCAAGGTCTGGTGTAGATTGCGCCCCTTCCCATTTTGAAACAGACTGTCTTGTTACATTCATTTGTTCCGCTAATTCTTCTTGCGACCAACCGCTTTTTTTACGAAGTTGTATCAGTTTATCAGCGAAAATCATTTTTGTTTCCTCCTTGTATTTGTTATACATAAAGCATAGCAATTTGCAAGGTTGCATACTACCAATCATCACCATTCAATGTGTCAACTGACGGTTGCATTCCTTTATATAAACTCCATACTCAATATTTTGATTAAACCTCAATGAGAGGAAATTCGCAGATAAACCATGTGAGTTGGTTTATCTGCTATACTTTCGTAAATTACTATTGTTTTTTTACATAAATATATCTATCCTATCCAGTCAAAAAACAACATCCAATCCACCGCCTAAACTATCCAAACAGGACATCCAAATCGCCCACTCAATTTTTGCGTTATCCAAATCACAGTCTAAACTATGGCGATTTTGTCGGTTGATATGTTCTGTTGGACTGTTGTTTTCCTAATTCTCACTCATTCGTGAAAATTACGAAATCCTCAAATGCCCATATATCAAGGGGTTTTGCACCTACTATCCCTCAACCTTAGACATCAAACAAACCGTCTCAACGTGGCTCGAGCCGCTTGGATTGATG
>DGDR01000201.1 GCA_002385545.1 Clostridium sp. UBA3947 | reverse complement strand
CATATGTTTGACAAACCAACAAAATTGTGAAAATTCATGCTAGTTATACAAAAACATTATAGCTAGAATGAAAATAAATTGTCATTATAAACCCTTGTAGTAACATATATTTTTATTAAACAAACAATATTTGGAGGTTTGTTATGACTTTTAAACAGATAATTGAAAATGACAGAGAGTCTAAGAATAAATTCAAGTTTGAAGGGACCTTTTTAGATTATCTGGAAATAGTAAAAGAAAACCCGGATGTGGCAAAGTTAGCTCACAAGAGAATGTACGATATAATTATGAAAAAGGGATATCAGGTTTTAAAACCAGAGGAAAACCCTAGAGTACGGAAAATATACGGCAATGAAATAATAAAAAAATACGAATTTTTCAAAAATGATTTTTTTGGAATTGATAAAGTTTTGATGAAAATAGTGAATTACTTTTATTCTGCTTCTATGAAAGGTGAGGAATCAAGACAGGTACTATATTTGGTTGGACCTGTAGGGGCTGGAAAGTCATCCTTAGTTGAGGCTTTAAAAAAGGCCTTGGAGGCTTCAGACCCAATATATGCCTTGAAGGGTTGTCCTATGCATGAAGAGCCCCTCCATTTAGTACCTAAGCATCTACGAGAGAAGTTTGAGGAAATGCTAGGGGTGGAAATAGAAGGTGACTTATGTCCTGTATGTAAATACAGACTGCTAAATGAATATGATGGTAGATATGAGGACTTTCCAGTAATAACAACAAACTTCTCTATACGTTCCAGAAAGGGTATAGGGGTAGTGCCACCAGTAGATCCGAATAATCAAGATACTTCAATCCTCACTGGAAGTGTTGACATTTCTAAAATGGATATGTATTCAGAGGACGATCCTAGAGTATTTTCTTTAAATGGAGCCTTTAATGTTGGCAATAGAGGAATGGTAGAGTTTATTGAGGTTTTTAAAAACGATGTAGAATATCTCCATACTATAATTACAGCTACTCAGGAAAAATCAATACCATCACCAGGAAAGGGCTCTATGATTTACTTTGATGGCATAATTATTGCCCATTCCAATGAAGCGGAGTGGAACAGATTTAAGGCTGACCACACCAATGAAGCTATTTTAGACAGAATAGTAAAGATAGAAGTTCCATATTGCTTGGAATTAAATGAAGAAGTAAAAATATATGAGAAAATCCTTAAAAAGAGTAATTTTACAGCCCATATTGCTCCACATACCATTAAGGTTGCAGCTATGTTTGCGGTGCTTTCTAGACTAAAACCATCAAATAAGGTGGATCCTATTACTAAGCTAAAGATATACAATGGCGAAGAAATAGTGGAAAAGGGAACCACAAAGCGAATAGATATTATGGAGCTAAGAGAAGAAGCAGGCTTAAACGAAGGAATGGAGGGTATATCTACCAGATTTATTGTGAAAAGCATTGACAATGCTATTTCTAATTCAGAATATAACTGCATAAATCCTTTGAGTATTATGGAAAGCATAATTAAATCAGTTAAGGATTTAGATGTGGCGGAAGATGTTAAGAAAAGGTATATGGGCTTTATTCAAGATACTATAAGGAAGGAATATAATAAGATTTTAGAAAAGGAGATTACAAAAGCCTTTATACACAGCTTTAAGGAGCAGGCTGAAAGCTTGTTTGAGAATTACTTGGACAATGCAGAGGCCTTTGTTAATAAGACTAAGCTTAAGGATAAGGCTACAGGAGAAGAGCTGCAAGCTGATGAAGAATTTATGCGTTCTATTGAAGAGCAAATTGGGGTGTCAGAAAGCTCTTGCAAGGGCTTTAGAAGCGATGTAACCTCATATATGTTCTATTTGGTTAGAAAGGGAGGAAAAATAGACTATAGATCCTATGAACCTTTAAAGGAAGCTATAGAAAAGAAGCTTACTAGTTCTGTTAAGGAGCTTTCCAGGGTAATAACCAAATCTAGGGTTAGAGACAAAGAACAGGATGAAAAGTATAACGCTATGGTGGAACAGCTAAAGGCTAACGGTTATTGCCAGCATTGCTGCGATGTAATTTTAAAGTATGCTGCCAACAATCTGTGGAAGGATTGATTTCATGGCTATATTTAAAGACCACAATTCTAATCCTATAGATTATGACAGGGCGGTAGAGGATAGAAGAAGGCATCGGCAGCTGGTGGAAAAATCTATTAAGGAAAACCTAGGTGACTTATTATCTGAGGAAAGTATAATTGGACAAAGTAAGAATAAAAAAATAAAAATTCCTATTAAGGGTATTAAGGAATATCAATTTATATATGGAAGGGGCAATCCAGCTGTAGCCAGCGGAGATGGAAGCGAAAGAAGGGGAGAAATTATTGGACAGGATAGGGTGAATGGACCTGGACAAGGCTCTGGTTCTGCTGGTAATGAAGAAGGAGAAGATATTTACGAAACTGAAATAACTATAGAGGATGTGCTTAATTATCTTTTAGAAGACTTAGAACTTCCTGAAATGAAGAAGAAAAACCAATCGGAAATTTTAATTGAAGCTGGGGGTAAGAAGTCTGGCTATCAAAGACACGGCATAAATCCAAGACTGGCAAAGAAAAGGACAGTGGTGGAAAAGATAAAAAGACTTCAGGGAAAGAAGAGAGCTTTAAAAGAGGAAGGCTTGGAACCTGAGTTTGAAAGATTTCCTTTTAAAAATGAAGATTTAAGATATTACAGGATTAAGAAGACTTATAAAAGGGAGAGCAATGCTGTAGTATTTTGTATTATGGACGTTTCAGGGTCCATGGATATGACTAAAAAGTATTTAGCTCGCTCCTTCTTTTTTATTCTCTCTCAATTTATTAGAGTTCGATATAACAATGTAGAGGTAGTCTTTATATCCCATACTACCACCGCTAAGGAAGTGAATGAGTTTGAGTTCTTCCATAAGGTGGAGTCTGGGGGGACTTATATTTCCAGTGGCCTAAATAAGGCTTTGGAGATAGCAGAAAAAAGATATAATCCTGCCCATTGGAATATATACGCCTTTTATGTTAGTGATGGAGACAACTGGTCCGAGGACAATGCTAAAGCTGTAGAGGCTGCTAATAATTTAGCGGAAATATGTAATGTCTTTGGCTACGCTGAAATAATGAACAGCTTCTTCTCTAGCTCCATAAGAGATAGGCTAGTAAAGGGCGTTAAGAAGGATAACTTTCTATCTGTGGTTATAAAGCAAAAGAAGGATTTGTGGAATGCCTTGAAATATATGCTGAAAAAGCAGATAGTGAGGTGAGGAAGGCATGGACTATACCATTAAGGACTTAGAAAAAAGGAATGAAATTATTGAGGCTGTAGCAAAGGAAAGTGGCTTAGATTATTATGAGCAGGAATTTGAGTTAATTAGCTATAAGGATATGTTGGCCTATGAAGCCTATGTAGGTATGCCTTCCCGATATCCTCATTGGAGCTTTGGGAAGGCTTATGAGAAAAATAGAACCATGTATAGATATAATCTAACAGGATTACCCTATGAAATGGTTATTAACTCAGATCCCTGTTTAGCTTATCTTATGAAGGATAATACCTTGCTGCTTCAAATTCTAACTATGGCACATGTATATGGCCACAATGACTTTTTTAAGAATAACAGACTGTTTGTTGAAGGAACCAGGGCAGATTATACGCTGGAAATGTTCAAGCTTCATGCAGATATGGTTAGGAGCTATATAAAGGATCCTAGTATAGGTTATGAAAATGTAGAAAGAATACTGGATGCTGCTCATGCCATTAAGCTACAGACTAACAGAGTGGTTGGAGAAAAGCGAAAAAGCGAGGAAGAGATAAAAAAGGAAATATTGGAGGCTCATAAAAGAAAAGAGGATGAATTTAGCTTTTTGACTCCTTATAAGGAAGAGGAGCCACCAGATATAACTAAAATACCCTTAGAGCCAGAGGAGGATATTTTATACTTTATAATAACCTATGGCAATTTGGAGGAATGGGAGAAAAATTTAATTCAAATAGTTCGGAAGGAAACGGCATATTTTATTCCACAAATTGAGACAAAAATTATGAATGAAGGCTGGGCTAGCTTTTGGCATTACAATATTCTTAATAAGCTGGAGCTTGGAGATAAGCTGCACCTAGAATTTATAAAGAGACATAATGACGTAATTGCTCCAGGAAAGGGTTGGTTAAATCCCTACTATATTGGCTTTAAGATTTTTGAGCATCTAGATAATACCTATGGTAGGGATAAAATATTTGAAGCTAGAAAGATAGAGAGGGATTCCTCCTTCCTGAGAAGATATCTCACAGAGGAGCTTTGCGAGGAATTAAACCTATTTCAGTATGGTAAGAGCGGTAATAATTATGTTATACAAGAAATATCCGACGAAACTGGTTGGACAGTTATTCGTAACACTCTATGCAGTAACTGTGGCATGGGAGCGGTACCTGTAATTAGAGTAGTAGATGTGGTAAAGACAGATAACACTTTGATGCTGGAACATGTATTTGATGGTAGAGAGCTGGATTTAGAATATGCAAAATACACATTAAAATATGTGGCTAAGCTATGGGGCAGCACCGTTAAGCTAAAAACTAAGCAATATAATGGAGAGGTAATTTTAGTTAGCTAATAATGGAATAAATTTTAAGTTTAGTGAATATTATATGGTGAATTAGGAACAATTATCTAGTTTAGGATTAATATATTATCAAGTTAGTATTTAAAATAATTTTAGTAAGGTTGATGGACTTAGATAGGAGAGGCTTTGTCCATCAACTTTTATTTTAAAAATTAATATGCATTGGAAGGAAAAAAAGCCTTTCTATAGAAATAAAACTATTGTAGAAAATTAGTGAGGCTAGGATGGGTCCTAGCTTTTGCTTTATAAGGAAGGTTGGATGGACATGATAATATCATTAATAGCAACTGAGACTAAAAGTTATGTTATAGGAAAAACAGGTGTGATTCCGTGAAAGATACTGGGGAGAAAACTTTGAAAAAGAATTGATAATAGGGTATTTTGAATATTTTAGCAGTTATGTTTTATGAGGGGAGATATACATGAAGGAAATAAGCTTCGGGGGAAAAATAACCTGTGAGGATTTTATAAATATAAATAAATATCATTTTAAAAATTCAAATATAAAAACATTCTTTGCCCAGCTATGTGCTTATTTAATTATTGCTTTAGCAATATTGGATCATAAGGTTACAAATTTTATTAGATTAATTGCTGTGTTATTCATATGCATTGGACTTAGTGTAATAACAACTGTAATGTTTAATTCTATAAGAATAAAAAAACTAAAATGTATTTATAATTCATCAAGGGTAATAAAATCTGATAAAATATATGTAACGAAGGATGAAGGCCTTTTATGTATGGAAGAAAAGGGAGAGACTCTTATTAAGTGGAAGGACGTATATAAAATTGATGAAAAGCCAGATATGATCTTAATTTACACCACTCCAATACAAACAGCAGCAATATTAAAAGGCTTCTTTAAATCAGAAGGCGATCTTATTGAATTTAAAAAAATACTAAAGGATAAGGTGGCTGACAAGAGGATAAGGTTCATAGATTAAATGAACTTAATTAAGGAAGCTACAAGAGTAACAGAGGAGGGATAGGTTATGGATGAAAGTCTAGTTAAGGAAATGTATGAGGAATTGGCAGATAAAATAAAGACCATAATTCCAGTAAAATGGGACAAGATATTGCTAAGGGCTGAGGTACAGAAGGAAGTGAATTCTGTATATTATTGTTTTTATGAAAGTGAGACAGGACAATTAAAGGAATATAGCTCGTTGACCAAGGAATATGGTGTGGATAGAAAAAGAAGAATGTTTTTTACAACGGAGATATCTCGAATTATAAAGATGTTGTATGACTACTTTATTAAAATTGGAGAGAAAAAGTGGACAACAATAACCTACATATTAGAAAAGGATGGAACTATTAAGGTGGAGTATGGATATGAGGATTTAGATAACTCTGATGAAGTTACTAGAAAAGAGTTATGGAAGGAAAAGTATTTATAGTGCCGCATTACCTTTTGCAATAAGAATAATATAATTAAATCTTAAAATTATACTAATAAATACTTCCAAATTTGTTAACAATAAATGTATAACAAACAAGGGAGTGATTTGACTTGGTTAAGTTTGCATGTCCCTGCTGCGGTTATAAAACATTATCGGAAGAACCACCAGGAACCTTTGATATTTGCAGAGTATGCTTTTGGGAGGATGATGCTGCCCAGTATTATGATCCAGATTTAAAGGATGGACCCAACGGCGTATCTCTGAGGCAGGCACAGAAAAATTTTATGAAGTTCGGAGCCTGTAAAAAGGATTCATTAAAATATGTTAGGCCTCCTAAAGAGGATGAGAAGAGGGATGAGAATTGGAGGCCCTTAAGTTAAGCAAGTCTAATTAAGGGACTGTTGTACAACTATCAGATATGAAGTTTGTACAACAGTCCTTTATAATTTGTTAAATAAGTACTTTGAGCTTTCTTAGTATTTATATGTTATAATTAATTAACCTATATTTAAAGTAAGGGATACTAATTAAGGAGTTGATTCAAATGGCTCATTGTGAAAAAAATTGCCTGAAATGCACAGGAAAATACTGTGTATCAAAGGTTTATATATTTTCCACTCTTAAGGAAGAAGACTTTAGAAAAATATCAGAAGTAATTGTAACCCGTAAATACAAAAAGGGACAAATTCTCTTCTTTGAAGGAGATGTTGAAGATAAGCTTTATATAGTAAATAAGGGGAAAATTAAGGTATATAGATATAATAAAGAGGGCCGAGAGCAGATTTTGTATATTTTATCTGATGGAGAATTTATAGGAGATATGAGCCTATTGAAAAAGGGTAAATTTCAATTTAATGCAGAAGCTCTTGAGGATACATATATATGTACAATTGCTAAGGACGATTTTGATAGGATAATTACTGAAAATCCTGAAATCACCTTAAAGGTATTGGAAGTGCTCCATGATCGGTTGATGGATTTAGAAAATCTGATACAGAACTTAAGCACAAAGGATGTGGAGGTTAGAATAGCCTCTATGCTTAAATCCTTTGCTAAGGACTATGGAGTAAAAGATGAGCAGGGGATAATTATTGATTTACCCCTAAACAGAGAAGAAATGGCTAATTATATTGGAGTAACCCGTGAAACCATAAGCCGAAAGCTTACTGCCCTTCAGGATGAGGACATAATAGAGCTTGTAGGTAATAAAAAGTTAATAATTAAGGATTTAGATTATTTTGAGGATTAATAGGTTAAACATTAAAAGCTAAATTTACATTAAAAGTTAGCTGGTAAATAAAAAAAGGACAATGGTTTGAGGCCATTGCCCTTTTTGATGTAAACTAGTAGAACATGCACTGTCTTCAACACTTTCTAAAGAAGGTATATAGTCAATGAGCTATATAGAAGCCACAAATCTACCAACCTTCAGAGCAGCTTGGGCTCTTTCATCTTCCCCATAGAAGTTAACCCTTAAAGGTAGCTGAACTTCAGCAGCACCGGTGGTTTTTATTAGGGTGGATGAATCTAAAACAGTTATATTGCTGCTTTTTAGATAATCATTAATTATTTCTATGGCCTCTCCACTCCAGCCGTAAGATCCAAAGGCAAAGCCATACTTACCAGACAGGTCTAGAGCTACAATTTCTTTAATGTAGTCCTCTATATTGCCAATCATATCACCATATCTTGTGGAGCTGCCTATAATTATTATATCGCTTTCCTTAGTTAGTTCCACTGCTGTTTCTATAGAAGAACTTTTAACATTTAAAATGCTAGTTTCTATACCAGCATCTGTTAGGCCTTCATAAATCTTATTAGCTATTTTACCTGTATTGCCAGTCATAGTGCTATATAAAATCATAGCCTTTTTATCCTGTGAGCTCTTTTGGCTTAGAGCATCATACATATCTATAAAATCTTTAGCTCTATCTCTCAATATATATCCATGAGAAGGTGCTATCATATTAACTTCAATAGTGCTTAGCTTCTTAAGCATATCTCTTACATAAGGCCTATGAGGGCTCATAATTAGCTGGTAGTATACCTTAAAGTCTTCAATCATATCCTGATGGGCTAAATCATTAAACAATTCATAGGTTGCCACATGGGAGCTAAAGATATCGCAAGGATATAAAATTTTATCCTCCAAGCAGTAGGTTATCATTGTTTCTTCTGTGTGTAGATATGGAGTTTCAAAGAATTTTAAGGTTTTACCACCAATGTCCAAGGTATCTCCATCCTTGACAATTAAAAATTCCTTATTATGAAGCTTGTACATTTCTATTAATAATTCCTTGGCTTTTTCTGTTGTTACTATTATTGCATTCTTAGCCTTATTCATTAATGCTGGTAGAGCTCCAGAATGATCTGGCTCTACGTGGTTTATAACTACATATTTTAGATTATTTAAGTCCATTATATTTCCAAGTTTTTTCGCGAATTCTCCACCAAAGGAGATATCAACTGTATCTATTAATGTTGGCATTTCTGTTTCTAGAAGATAAGCATTATATGTAGTACCTTTTTCTAATATTAATCTGTGAAAAGGAACTGGTCTGTCATCAACCTTACCAACCCAATATGAATTTTCAGCTATTTTAATTTTATCCATAACAAAATCCTCCTAATTACCTTGTTTTTTCGGCTCTTTGTTACCCCTGGCCGCCTTATGAGTTCATTATAGGTTATAAGACAGTATCCTACTATGAGCAAAATCACTTTAAAATTTGATTGTAATCACGGTTTATTAGGCTGTTTTTGACTATAGTAAAGACATAGAAAAAAACAGGGAGGTATTAGTATGGAAAATACATTTAACTTAAATAGTAAGGTTGGAGACATAGTTACAAAATTTCCTAGAGCTATGGAAACATTTAAAAAGTATAATATAGATTTTTGCTGTGGTGGCGATAGGGCTCTAGAGCTAGCAGTTAAGGAAAATAATCTGGACGGGAATAAAGTATTAGAAGAGCTAAATGAACAGTATAAGCATTATGTGACAGAGGCTATAAAGGATAGAGATTGGACCATAGAACCCTATGACCAATTTATAGATTATATTGTGAATAAACATCATGGGTATTTAAACGAGGTCTTACCTAGATTAAGTCAATTAACAACTAAGGTGTTGAGGGCTCATGGGGCTAATCATCCTGAATTGAAGGAAGTCCATAAGCTATTTCACAGTCTAAAAATGGAGCTAGAGCAGCATTTAATAAAGGAAGAGGAGCTGGTGTTTCCTTTCGTAGTGGAATACCAGACAACTAAGGACATTGACATCTTGAGGAAGGCGGTGGAGCAAATACAGGCCTTAGAGGATGAGCATGAAGGTGCCGGTACCATATTAAAGGAGCTTAGGGAAATAACAAATAACTATGAGCTACCTTCAGATGCCTGCACTAGCTACGGTATAACCTATAAGCTTCTAAGCGAAGTAGAAGATGATACCTTTAGACATATCCATCTAGAAAATAATATTCTATTCCCAAGACTAGAAGAGGAACTAAAAAGCTTATCCTAATTAAAAAAGAAAAGAACCCATTCAATGATAGAGAAAATTCATTGCCAGAATTTCTCTATCATATTTTTTTATTGTATAAGAAATTATAAAAAAGTCTGCATTTCTGCAGATTTATCCTTAACCTCTAATCTCTAACTTCTAAATTCTGCTTCATGTATTCTTTTGTTTTTCTTACTATTTCTACAATATCACTATAGGCCTTTATGGTTCCCTTAGCAACTATAGGCCTTCCAAAGGATACTAAACCAAGGACCCTAGAGCTTACACCGCCAATTCGCATAGTATTGTTTACAGAAGGAGAGGTGTCCGCTAAAAAAAGCCCCTTCAAGCTACCAGTGGTAATCCTATATAGATCGCAAATGGCAGGTATAACGAAATTAGCCTTACGACGACGACCTAGGGTATATACCTGGGCTCCAAATTCATCATCCCCTATATAAATAAGCTTGCCCTTATCAGATTTTTCTATGTTGTCGAAGGTGGGTAGGGCCATTATTTCTTCTATATTGGGGGTTCGATTCATTGGAAGTCTGTTTATATGTATATTTGCAGCTGTGGCAGAAGAATGGCAGCCACCTACATCATGATATATTACTATCATTAGCTATCACTCCTTAAAAAGCAGAGGTTTATAATTTAATGGTTGGATTCAATAAATAGTATTGCCATAAAAAGACCCTATATGTAAATCTTGTAGCAAAGCAGTTGGTATAGAATATATTATAATTGTGTAATTTTAAATGGAGGGGTAAGATGTATTGCTTTACTTATGCTAGTAGTTATGACTGCGTATTTAATGAACTAATATTATGGAGTGATATATCTAGTGAACATCCTATAGTGGCAAAAACTTTGGCTCAATTATCCGGTAAAGAACTGTCAAAGGATATAGAGGATAAATTGGCCAGCTATAATAGGGATTTCTCTGAATTTAAGGAGAAGGTTATTCAAACAAGAGAACAACTTGTGTACAATCAGTATTACAGAAATGATGTGGGAGGAGAATTAAGGAAGCTAATCTCTGAATTTTTAATAATGGACGAAAACTTTTTGATGTTTATTGATGAGCTAAAGAAGGTAGCACCTGAAGATAAGATATGGCAAACCCTAATGGGACATTTCACCGAAGAGCAAACTTTTATGAAAAAGCTATTTGAAGATTTAAAACTTCAGGTTGATTAAGAATAAAAGGCCAGAGCAGAAGGAAAATACATATCTGCCTTGGCCTTATATTTTGGTTCAATTTTAATTAGAGCTTGAAAGTCCAAGTCTTACAAAAACAAAAGGAGCTCCAACCATAATCCAAAGGGCTAAGAGAGAATAATCCACGAAGGCAACTATATTAGTGTCAGGTAGTAGCTTAAATGACATTTTTAATATGAAGGCTCCTAATAATCCAATAAGGGTTTTAATTACTTGTTGCAGGAAGGGGGCTTTGGTATCAAAGGCGATATATTTATTTTCTAATATATAACCTACATAAAAGCCTACAGCCATGGCTACGCTCTTAACATAATCCTCATCCTTAAAGAATATTAGACCTAATAAGGCTGGTAATACTAAAATAAGTATATAACTATGAGCTTTCTTTTCTAAGGATTGGTTAATAATTTTATCACCTATAAAGACGCTTAGGATTCCGAATATAATGCCTCCAACTACATCCTTTGGCCAGTGGACGCCTAAGTATAGTCTTGAAATACCAACAGCTAGTATAATTACAGAACCTACCAGGTAGATCCAAAACTTTTTATAGATTTTCATTAAAGCAGTCCAAAAGGTAGCACTGCCTTGAGTGTGGCCGCTAGGAAAGGAATATCCAGTGGCGGTTTCTGTTCTAAGGGAGAAAATACCTTCTTGTCCAATTGGCCTAGGGGCGTTAAATATATTTTTAATAACTCCATTGGTAAACATGCTGAAAATTTGTATGAAGGCAAGTCTTAAGCCGAAGCTTTTATTAACACACCAATATAGAGCAGCTATTACTGATACATAAAGAACTCCTTCACCTAGAATAGTTATAAATTGAAATACGTTATCTAAAAAGTCTGTGGAAAAGCCTTGTAAAAATTTTATGATTTCCAATTTTCATGCTCCTTCCTCCGCAATATATAAGTATTTTAACAGAAGGCAAGGTAAAATAAAAGCAACTAACCTCTAATTTCACAGACACAAGGGACCAACAACTTACATATTATAAATTGAGCTATTAATATTATCTTGGAGGTATAAATGTATTTTAGTGACAGTAAAAAGTGCGCTGAAGATAAGCCAATGTGTCCTGTGATGAAAAAGGGTCAGTGTCCTATGGATAATATGTATAAAAATCCTATGATGCAAAGCTATAAGGGTCCTGCTTATCAAATGCCTAATATGCCTACCATAGCCCAAAGTGAAAGACAGATAGAAATGCTATATCCTCATAGCTATTACATTATTTATCCCCATGTAAGATATCATTGTGATATGCTGGAAAGGAAGTATGGTAAAAATTATTGCCCTACTAAAGAGGAAATGGAAGATATTTTAGAGGACATATGTAAAAAGGTAGAGAAGGAACTGGATAAGGATGATGATGATAAAAAGGATAAGGACCATTGCAGGGGAGATGAGCGAAAGAGAAGAAGACCTTATGATAGAAGAAGACTACTTAATGATTTAGTAGGTATAATATTAATTGGTGAATTGCTAGATCGAAGACGTTCTTATTATGGTCCAGGTTATTGGTATTAGAAGGAAGTGTGCCTTGCACACTTCTTTAATTTTTTTATAAGTCTTTAATAGGACTTAAGTTTTTACTATCAACGGTAGCTTTAGACCTTGAATTAATATGTTGATAGTGTAAAAATATATCGAATTATAGGGGGATATGATATAATAATAATGGGGCAAAGTACATAAAAATTGAAGTATTATTATATATAAATGAAAAGTCCTTTGTTAAATGTGGAGGAATATTAATGTTATCAATAGTTTGTGATGTAGGCAATACTTTTTGCCAGGCTTTTATATTTGTAGCTATAACTCAAGGCATTGTTTCAAAAGGAAAAAAGCTGTCTAAGCTTAAGCTATTTAGCTTGTTTGCTGCAATAAGTGGAACATCAATAACTTTAACCCATAGTGGTTTTAGCAGTCCCTTTGCCAATTTTTCTATGTTAATGATAACCATGCTGTTGGAGGTCATTTTTTTTAAGGATAGCATAAAAGAGGCCTTTATAGGATTCGGGACAGCTTACTTTACTATTGCTTTAACAGCATATTTTATAGTCTACTTTTATATAAACGTTTTAGTACCGCTTAATATTGCTATGGCTGAAGATGTACAGTGGCTACTATTTGCTTATGTACCTGTTTGGATTACATATTACTTTTTATATAAGTTTAGAAGATATATTTTTAATTTAGCCCTATTTTTTAAAAACTTAAGAAATTCGTTAGTTTTTATAATACTTATTGATATTGCATTGGTAATTTTAGATACCTTAAGGCTAGATTGGTCTATCGAAAGAATGTCAATGTCCTTTAAATTTTTTATATATCTACTGTCTTTTATTATTTTTGCAGCAGCAGTAATATTTTTTGCTAATATTAATAGTAAGGCTAAGGAAGTTGAAATGTTAAATAATCAACTAAATGAAAAAATAGTTGAGCTTAAGAAGCTAAAGCATGATTATGGCAGTGAAATAAGCAGCCTTTATGGTTTATATCAACTTAAGAGATATGATAGTATGGGAGAGATATTAAAGGAAATTGTGGACAGGTATCAAAGGATGTCCATGCCTATAGCTTTGGAATGCATAGTAAATCCCGTAGTTTCTTCTGTATTATATAGTGCTAGCAATGCTGGAATTAATGTGATAACTATAGATGATGCAGATTATGATGAGCTAAGCCTGTCAGACAATGAGCTTTTAAAGGTTTTATCTAATATTGTTAATAATGCTGTGGAGGCTCTTAAAAATACTGAAAATCCTACAATTAAATTCAAGAGTTATAATACTTATGATGGAATAATTATAAATATTATTAACAATGGGCCTAAGATTCCTGATCAGGTGATGGGTAAATTATTCCAATCGGGATTTAGTACAAAGACTAATAATAAAGGTGAACGAGGCTTTGGTTTATGTATAGTTAAAGATATAATAAATAAATGTGGTGGAAATATTAAGGTTTATAGTAATGACCAGTATACCCAGTTTAAACTAGAGATACCAAAGAGCAGATTGAGAAAAGTAAATACTAATATATAAGAAGTAATAAAAGAGGCCTGTAAGCCTCTTTTTAATATGTTTCTATTAATTCATCCCAATTTTCTAAAGTTACTATAAGATCATCTAAGGTAGGGCTTTTTGCATTCCTTACATAATATCCTGATGTTGCATTAGCGGTATATAGAGCACCCTCTAAATCTAAGTTTAGTAGGAAACCAAAGCATAGGCCTGCATTAAAGTTATCTCCACCACCAGTTGAAAGCTTAGGTTTTTTTACATAAAGACTGGGTACTTGTGCAAATTGCTCTTTGCTCCAAGCTAAAGAATCTGTTAAGGTATGTATCACTAGATAGTCCACCTTTAGATTATCATACATGTATGCACCTAACTCTTTAAGGTTAGGAACTTCTTTATGAGGGAATAGGGCCTTAAACAACAGAATAGCCTCATTTTCATTTAAACCAAAAACAACTGAGCTGTAGTTGTTAAATTCATTGATGAGCTTTACTGCTTCATTTACATCCTTATGAGTACGCTCGGAGAAATCTGCCATATCAAAGAATACGATTCTTTCTTTATTGGTTGGGGTATCCTTAAATATTTCCTCTAAAATACCTCTATAAATTTCGTTAAAGTTTAACATACCATTCCAGTTTACTAATCCAATAAGATTGCTGCTGTTAAAGAATTCTTTTAAAGTATCAAGTCCAATTATGTCCTTCAAGGTTTTCCAATTAATTTTATTTAGATAATCCCTTTGAGACAGCATTATCTTACCATCATCAAATTCTAAAGCAGTAGTATAGCCAGGATTGCCTATACTATACAAGCTGCAATTTGAGGATAGCTCCTTGAATATAGGGTCTATGTCTGGATAACCTAAGGCACTTACACAATTAACCTTTGCACCTAAGGAGCCCATAGCGTTAGACATTATAGGAGAATTTCCTCCAAGCTTGGTGAATCTTTCGCAAATTTCAATGCCACAGCTCATTCCGCTTTTGGAACTAATATGTGCTCCAAACTGAGCTATATCAGTAAAGAAGTGATAGTTTTGATTTTCATCCTTACCATGTACTACCCTAACAATCTTATCAATAAAAGCATCTATACCTATGGTAACTTTTTTATACTCTAATAGCTCTTTTCGTTCCTTTAGTAAGTTTATCGTATTTTGGCGAATTTCCTTCATCATAATATCTCCTTTCTCTCAATTAAGAATAAATACATTAATTACCTTTCAAAACTTTGAATTAGCAATTTTTTTCACTTAAATTGCCTGCTTATGAAAATATATTAAGGAAAGAAAGCTATTATGCATCTTTATGGTTATAATCTTCGTATACTATCATAGCTGGGAGATTATGTTGCGTAATAAGCTTATTGGATGAGGAAAAGCTATGGGGAATATTTGTTAATTTCAGAAATTTTGTTGTATAATATTATTGCTATGGAAAAGCAAAAATGAATAATATTACAAGAGACTTCATATTAGTCTTTTGAGAAGTGGTGAGAGTAATGAGTAAGATGGGTAAGAAGAAAAGCTTTTTATATATTTTTTTAATGTTGGTATTAATAATTATGGCAGTAGTAGGCTGTCATGGAGGCAGTACTATTAATAAGAATAATGATAATGAAAAGAAATTAACGGGAACAATAAAGATATGGTGTAGCGAAAATAGCAAAGCTAGTATAAATAATTCTGCTGTGCTTTTTAAGAAGCAATATCCTGAACTAAATATAGAAATTACCGCTTTAAGTGAGGAGGAGCTTAAAGGTAAGCTTAGCAAAAAGAATCTGGCGGAGGAGGATTTGCCTCATATTATTGAAGTAGATGGCTATGATGTTTCTTATATGGTTCAAGACTATCCTGAAGTTTTTACATCTGTAGATAAGGCTATGGATAAGATGAAGGATAAGTTTTTACCTTGGAAGCTAGTAGAAATGACTTATAAAAAGAAGCTTTATGCTATTCCCTGGAACACAGAGCCCAAGGTTTTAATATATAATAAAAAGCTAGCAGATACTTATAATATTAACCCCTTTGAAATAAAGACTTGGCTAGAGTTTTCTGATTTAGGAATTTTACTTAAGGAGCAATCCATGGGGAACCTGAAGCTTATAGCTCTTAGGGAAAATGCAGATGGTAACCTATATAAGAGTATGCTAAGACAATTTAGAAAAGCCTTATATTCCATGGATGACAACATAAAGCTACCAGAAGAAAATAAATATGTTTTGTCTACTATTAAGGGATTGTATAAGGAAGAACTGGTTTATACCTTAAAGGAAGGGGAGGATCCTTTTCAGGTTTTAAAGGAAGGTAAGGCTTTGTGCATTCTTGGAGATTCCTCTGATATAAGTAGAATTAAAAGGGATCCTAAGTTTAATGCAATAGTATGGGAGGTTCACAGCCTGCCAGCCTTTGAATATGGTGGCAAGAGAAGTGTTCATGGAGAAGGAACAGCTATTATGCTTACAAGGAAAACAGAAAATGATAAGGCTGCTATTGAATTTCTAAATTTTTTATTGACAGATTTTGATTCTGTGACCTTTGCATTAAATGATGCAGGCATAATTCCATCTATTCCAGTATTGTATAATTTACCAGAATTTAATGCTAGCATCAACAATTTTCAAAATATAAAGCTTTGGAGATTTATAGCTGAGCAAAGTAAGGAGGAAGAGGCGGTACTGTATGACCATAGATATGAAGAAGTGGCAAAGCAACTTCTTCAAATGGAGCAAGAGGCCATAGAAGGGCAAGACTTAGAAATGCTAATAGCCCTGCAGGAAATGGAATTAAATTCAACACTAAATGAGGCTTCAGCAGACAAACCAGAATAATAATATAGGTGGCTTATTGGCCACCTTTTATTATTTGCTCATAGGTTTTTAGGGTTTCCTTTGCGGTCTTTTGCCAGGAGTATTGAGAGGCGCGCTTTAGGCCTGCTATGGAAAGCTGTTTTTTCAATTCTTCATTATTTAAAATTTTTGCGAGAGACTCCATTAAGTTTGAAGTGTCATAGGGATCAATTAAGATGCCTGCATCTCCTACAACCTCTGGGATAGAAGAAACATTAGAGCTTAATACCGGAGTGCCGCAGCTCATTGCTTCTAAAGGAGGCAGTCCAAAGCCTTCATAAAAAGATGGATAAACAAAGAGTTCTGCACCGTTATATAGTATTGGAAGTAAATCTTCCTCAACAAAGCCTGTAAAAATTACATGAGAAGAAATTCCAAGTTTTTCGCTAAGTTCCTTAAGACAGTTACCTTCATCCTTTAAGGAGCCTACAATAACGAGGTTATAGTCCTTGTTTAAATCTTTATATACCTTAGAAAAGGCCATGATAAGTGAACGAACATTTTTCCTTGGGGAAAAGCCTCCTATATATAGTATAAAAGGCTTCTTTATGTTCATTTTTTTCTCCAGCATATATCGGCACCATTGACGGTCTATAGGTTTATACTTCAAATCGGCTGCTAAGGGGGTTACAAAAACCTTATTTTCTTCTATAGGGAAAAATTTTAGAATATCCTTCTTTGACCATTCTGACACTGTAATAATGGCGTCGGCAAACTGAAGAATATTAGGCACATCCTTAAGAAACTTTAATAAGTAGCCCTTACCTACTGTTTCAGGCATAATGTAGGGGATTAAATCATGGACTGTTATAACCTTTTTACATTTAATATTTTCACTTAAGCCTATGCCATTTTGAGGAACATGATAAATATCTATTTTTTCTTTTAATAGGTTGTTGGGCATATAGTTTTGCTGAAAGAATCGGTGATGTTTTTTAGAAGTCATTATTATCTTTGAATTAGGATAGCTAAAGCGCTCATAGTCATCTCCTGACCAATAAATGTGATAGTAATTTTCCTTATCTATATTTAAAAGCTGGCTTAGAACATTGTCAGTATAGGTACCGATACCTGTTCCTTTATACCAATTGACACCTCTAGCATCAATGGCAATTCTCATATAATCCTCTCCCTAAAAATGCTGGATAAATACTTGGGACCTATCATAACATTAGGTCTATATACTATTAATATTAGCTATGAAGTTAAAATGTGCTATAAGACATTAGAGATTTTACTTTGATGGTAATAAAATTGGTTATATTCAATTTTAAAAGGAAATTATCAACAAGTATACAGATAAAGTTCTAAAAACCATTCAAACAGAAAAGGCGCACTTATACCAATCCCTACATATAATAAAAAAGGAATAATTTTTTGGAGGGCTAACCTTGGATACAGCCTTTGTGAAGAAGATCGTAGCAGAGAGATATGGCATCATGGCAACTACTATAGAAAAGATTAAGAATGTGTATCTGATATGGGATGAAAGACGGAAATTCTGCTTAAAGGTTATTAAATATGAAAAGCCTCATTTTGCTTTTATATTAGCTGCAATAGAGCATTTGCAAAACAATGATTTTAGAGCAGTACCACCGATTATAGAAACTTTGGATGGGCAGAAATATATTGAGCTAGATAGTAAATATGCCTATCTTACACCATGGGTAGAGGCAAGGGAAAGCAACTACGATAATCCCCTTGATATAGAGCGGGCAGCAAAGGTTTTAGCAGAACTTCATATAAAAAGTAAGGGCTTTGAGATAAAAAGCTATATGAAGCCTCGGATAGGATGGTTTAAATGGTTTGATAATTACAGAACAAGAAAGAATGAAATATTAGATTTCAAGAAAAGGATAGAAGCAAAGGAAGAGAAGACAGAATTTGATAGGATTTATATGGAGCATATGGAGGATGAGCTATTACGATGTGACCAAGCCTTACAGCACTTAGGAGAGACCGACTATTATTTAAAAATGACCAAGGAAATAAGGGGCAGAGGATTTTGTCACCATGATTTTGCTCATCATAATGTATTAATAGGAGAGGATAACAAGGTTACTATTATAGATTTTGATTATGCCATTCTAGATACTCATCTTCATGACTTAGCCAGCCTGCTAATAAGAAGAATGAAAAATGGTAAATGGGACATAGAAAATGCCAGATATATCCTAGATGCTTATGATTCCGTCTATAAGGTGGAAGCGGAGGATATACCCATAATGGCTGCCTTCATGGAGTTCCCGCAGGATTATTGGCAGGTTGGAATACAGTATTACTGGGAAAAGCAGCCTTGGGGTGAGGAATTCTTTTTAAAAAAGCTTACTAGGATAATTGAAGATAAGGAGGAAAAGCAGGAATTTGTCAATGAGTTTATGTTCTTTAACTATAAAGGGAAAGGGGGAGAAACTTATTGACTGAAAGGTATTATTTAGATTTTGAGGACTATCTGAAAAGTCGTGGTATTAATGTAGTAAAAAGCTTTAATGCGGATGACGATTATATAGAACCTTTATCAAAGGATATGGTATACAAGCAGCTTTCTACCATAAACAAGTTTCATAAGCTAACTATGGGAGTATCCTCTTTTAACTCAGGACTGATGGAGAATTGCACAGGAAGGAAGGTAGAAAGATGTAAGGTAAGAATCAAGAAGTTAAAAAGAGATATAAGTAAATTCAAGGAAAATGGCCCTGCCAATGACTTTGAGAAACTTGTGCTTGATAAGGGACCTGAGTATTTGGAAAGGTCAGAAAAGGCTATTAAGTATATTTATGATAATGGTTATTTTGGTTTGATAGAAAGAAGTATGAAAAGAAATGAAATCTGTATTGGCAGTACTTACATTGACAATATTAGGGAAGATAAAGAGATAAACATAAGAAGCATAAAGAAATGCTGTTACAACATGATTGAATGTGATGCTGTACATTTTATTAATAAGCTTAGAAAAAGAGGAACTAACTTTGACTATATAGAAGGAATTAAGGCTTTTTGTAATTTGGAAGGCTTATCTGAGGATAGCCAAAGGTTTATTATAGCTATGGTTTCTTATCCGGATGAATTTATGAAATGCTGTGAGAGATACCGATACGGTAAAAAAGAATGGAATGATGATGAATATGCTAAAAGACTGCTAGCTGCCATGGAAAAAGATGGTGAAAGTCTTCTTTAGTAGAAGGGTGGTGTTTGAAATTAATGATATTGTTAGATATAGAGAGAAAAAGTATCTATCAAGATACGATTTGTATGTAGATCTATTTAAGCAATTTGGAATAAAGGTTACAGATTTAGTTCCTTTACGGAATGTTTATTTGCTTTTTACTGACAAGGGACAAAAGATTTTGAAAAAGGTGGAGTATTCCAAGGAAAATCTGCAGTTTATTTATGAGGCTGTTGAATATATAAGAAGAAGCTTTGATAGAGTTATTAGCTTTAATAAGACCTTAAGTGGTGAAATATATGCAATTTTTAATGGAGAACTGTATTGCGTAATGGACGTAGCCCAAGGTAGAGAAGCAGAATTTAGCAATCCAATAGATGTAAGTATTGCAGTTAAAAGTATAGCAGAAATGCATAAGGCCTCCGAGGGGTATAGATGCAATTATACAGAAAAGTGCATAGCTGGAAGAGCTATTGATAATTTTAAAAGACGACTAGAGGAATTAAGTTTTTTTAAGAAACTAGCTTTGTTGCATGAATATAAGAGCAGCTTTGATGAGGTCTTTCTAACTTATGTAGATAGTTATATAAAGGAGATTGAAGAAAGCATCAAGTTCATTAGCTCCACTCCTTATTTAAAGCTATGCAGTGAAGAGGACAAAAAGGTTATTTGTCATCATGACTTAGCTAATCATAATATATTGATACTGGATGATAAGGCTTTCTTTATAGATTTTGACTTTGCCATGGTTGACTTAAGGGTTCACGACTTATGCAACTTTATTAATAAGGCAGTAAAAAATTTTGCCTTCGATTTAGATAAGGCTAATAGCATCGTAGAGCAGTATAGCGCAATTAATCCCCTTGATAAAAGGGAATTAGAGGTATTAAAGGCCTTCTTAAGTTTTCCAGAAGATTTCTATAATATCTCCAAGGATTATTATGCTCGAAGAAAGGAATGGGAGGAAGAAACCTTCCTTGATAGATTGCTAAGAAAGCTAGAATATAAAGAGGATAGAGAAGAATTTTTAAGTAAATTTTTTATCCAATGGTAATTGAGATAAGTATAATATTTAACTTTATAAAAGAAAAAGTATGCCTATTTGTTCAATAGGACATACTTTTTTTCATTATATGTTAAGTATATATGGAGATCAAAAATATTTCAGTGCTTAATTTTTCTTAGCTTTAACCTTTTTAATAACTATAAATGCTGCAACTACTAGAACTATACCTACGCATACTAGAGCCCAGATTAGAGCGTTGTTGCCAGCTTTTGAATTGCTTACTACCTTTACTCCTTGGTACATAACTACGGAGCTTAATGCAGGAATTTCGTAAGTGTTGCCTTCGATTTCCTTTATGGTTTCAACACCAGCTTTTTCACCATCAACAACTATATTCCACTTACCATCCTTAGGTAGAGTGATAGTTTGTGGCTCCTTACCTGCATTGAAAGCTACAACTATATCAGTCCAAGTATCTCCGTTAGCGTTGTTGTTTATTTGATATGCAATAAGGCTATCCGGAGTATCTTCTATGAACTTAAGATTTTGCTGTATCATTTCAGCAGTAGGCATCTTGAAAGCAGGATGTTCTTTTCTAAGCTTGATTAAGCCTTTGTTGTATTCTACGATATCCTCGTTATCTGCTTTTGTCTGCCAGTTCAATGTGTTAATTTCTTCAGATGCGTTATAGGAATTTTCATTACCATTCTTGGATCTTAAGAACTCTTGTCCAGCATGGATGAATGGTATACCTTGTGAAGTGAAGATAATAGCAGAAGATAATTTGTGCATCTTCTTTCTATCCTCTTCGGAATCATTTGGATTTGTGAAAGCTAACTTATCCCATAAGGTATTATTATCGTGTGCTTCTGAGTAGTTAGTGGATTGATATGGTTCAACTTCTGGACCCCAGGTTGATATATCATCGTTATACTTAATAGCACCAACTATACCCTTTATAACATCTATCTTACGACCATAATTTCCGTTTATCCAACCAGCTTCAGTCTTGTTAAATACGCTTCCCTTGATACCGTCTCTGATTGTATCATTGAAGAAACCGATACCCTTAAGAACTTTAGCGTTTCTTTGGATGGATTTTTCTTCATCAGTAAGAGTATTTCCCATATTCCAACCTTCACCGTGAACGAATATGGATTCATCTATTTCATCAAGAGCCTTTCTTACTTCTTGCATTGTAGTAACATCGATAAGACCCATTAAGTCAAATCTAAATCCGTCAAGATTGTATTCTGTTGCCCAGTATTTTACGGAATCAACGATATACTTTCTTGCCATTGGATGTTCTGAAGCTATAGTGTTACCACAGCCAGATTCATTTGCCCAGCCGCCAGTAGCACTCTTTCTGAAATAGTAACCTGGAACTATATTATTAAGATTTGATGTATTAACATCATACATATGGTTGTAAACAACGTCCATTATTACTCTTAAATCTTCATTGTGCATAGCCTGTATAGCTTGCTTTAATTCTTTAATTCTTGCCTTTGGATCTGCAGGGTTAGTAGAGTAGCTTCCTTCAACTGCGTTATAGTTCTTAGGATCGTAACCCCAGTTATAAGAAGCAGTTGGATTCTTTTCATCTACTGTAGCATAGTCGTATATTGGAAGAAGCTGTACATGTGTAATACCTAGCTCCTTTAAATAGCTTAAACCAGTAGAGGTTCCATTTGGTCCCTTAGTATCCTTAGGTAAGAAAGCTAAGAAGGTACGTGGATTTGAGATTCCGCTGTCTTTGAAAGAGGAGAAATCTCTTACGTGTAATTCGTATATTATTGTATCCATAACACTCTTTAGCTCTGGCTTTTTATTTGGCTGCCAGCCTTCAGGGTCAGTAGAATCTAAATCTACTACAACACCCTTATTACCGTTTATAGTAACGGCTCTAACGTAAGGGTCAACAGCTTCAGTCCATTGACCAAAGTTATTTACCTTATAAGTATAGATTAAACCGTCCTTGTCTCCAGTAAGCTCTGCAGTCCAAGTTCCTTTTTCAGCCTTGGTCATGTTGATTTCTTCCTTAGGACTAGAAGCATCAGCATTTTCGTAAATCAATAATTTAACTTCTGATGCTAAAGGAGCCCATACTCTAAATTTAGTTTTTTCCTTGCTGTATGTATTACCTAGGTCATTTCCATCATAATAGTACATTTCATTGAACTTGTCGCTGGACATAATTTTACCAGTAACTGCAATGACTTCGTTATATCCTTCCTTGGATACAGTAACATTATCTCCAAGGCTCAAGTCTTCAGCTAAGGTTATTTTAAATTTGCTAGCTGTAGCACCACTACCATCAGCAACTACTTCTTTAATAGAAACACTCTTGTCGCCTACCTTAACTGTAAAGCCTTCATTGTCCTTACCAGTTACTTCTGCAGGCATATTTAGGGTAACATTTATTAAATTATAATCATCAATATAGGCAGATTTTATTTTACCGCCTAATTCAACATCTTCTTTTTTATAGTAGAACTTTTCTTCACCTTGAAGCACCCAAATTTCAGCAACGCCGTCATCAGAAATTTGCTCAATAAATCTGTCCTTGTCTACATCTTTACTTTTCCAATCGCCTTCACGAACGATAAAACCAACTTTACCTTCTGTAGATACACCAGTTACCTCTACTGTGGCAACCTTTCCGTAGTCATCTTCGCCAGTAAATTCATAAGCTTTTCCATCGCCGCCAGCAGGCCAAATCCATAGGTTCCAGTCGGTATAATTATTATCAAGTCTTTTGTAATGAATAATAACTTTTACCTTATCTGGAACTTTTGCAACCGTTTGCAAACCGGGAAAAGAAAATAGAACGCTAGTAAATGCAAAAATAAAACAGATAATTGAGCTAAAAAACTTATGTTTTTTCATTAATATCCCTCCTCGATATAATACTATTCGACATGAGTTGTTAATATACCTCTTTAAAATTTAATAATTTTAAAAAATTTTTTAATTTTTTTCTGGCATAATTTTCTTTTTCAACAAGTAATGCATAAATTAATCGTTCTAGATGGATACCTATATTAGGAGGTTATTGCATGAAAAGAATTTATAAGTATAGTATAGTTCTGGTCTTTATATTTTTATCAAGTATTATCACCAAAGGCTATAACAATGATACAAAAGCAATTGAACAGTGTGTTAATAGCTTTTTTAAAGATTACTTTGATGGGTACAGCTTTCAAGACAACAGCAAAGCAATAGAAAAGGCTAAAAGCAACGAACACTTATATGCCTTTCAAAAGGCCCATGAAGTGGAGATAAGGTTCTTGAAGGAACTGGATTTGACCTATAAGGATATAAAATATAGGGTGGATTTCTTTACAATAGAAATAAATAAGCAAAGTGCTAGAGCTGTCTCTTATAAACATCTGACGCTGCCGACGAAGAGGATAGAGAAAAGCTCTTTGGACGCCGTATCGTTAAATAAAA
>DGDR01000194.1 GCA_002385545.1 Clostridium sp. UBA3947 | reverse complement strand
TATAAGAGACAGGGTGTATAGTATGACAGAAAGATTATTTTATGAAGATTCTTACATAAATGAATGTATAGCTAATGTGGAGGACACTATAGAGAAAGATGGAAAAGTTATAGTGGTGTTAGATAGAACACCTTTTTATCCAGAAGGAGGAGGTCAGCCTTCTGATACTGGCTATATTGACGACGCTAGGGTAGTAGATGTGTACGAGGAGGGTCAAAAGATTTATCATATTTTAGATAGGCCCTTGGAGAATAAGGAAGTACATTGCAAGGTGGACTTGGAAAGAAGAATAGATTATATGCAGCAGCATTCTGGGGAGCATATTTTAGCTGCTTGCTTTTATAAGCTACTGAATACTAGAACCTCCAGCTTTCACATGGGAGATGAGTATTCAACTGTAGATATTAGCTTACCTGAAATAAGTGAGGAACTAGCGGCTAAGGTTGAAGAGATGGCCAATGAAGTTATATATAAGAACCTTCCTGTTCGGGCAAAAATAGTTACGGAGGAAGAGAGCAAGAATATGAGCCTTAGAAGATATGTAGATGGGGAAGATGAGGTTCGAATAGTAGAAATAGAAAATGTAGATGCTTGTGCCTGCTGTGGAACCCATGTAAAGCGCACTGGAGAGGTAGGGGTAATTAAAATAATAAAAACAGAAAAATACAAAGGGTTAACTCGTATATACTTTAAGTGCGGTAAAAGAGCCTATCAGGATTATAGGAAAAAGCATGATATAGTTACTACTTTAGTAAGAAACTTTTCTACAGGAGAAGAGGATATAGTAAGTAAAATTAACAGTGATACTGAGCATATGAAGGAATTAAGCAGGAAGCTTAGTGAATATAGGAAAAAGCTTTGTAGATATGAAGCGGAAGAATTAAAGGCTAGCTCAAAGGATAATATAATTTATCATATATATGAGGATAAGGAAATGGATGAGCTGCAGAAAATAGCAGAGGAGCTTTCAAGGAGCAATAATTTAACAATATTGGCTTCAGCTAAGCATAGACAAATCCTGGCAAGTTCAGGTGGAGGCTATAGTATAAATCTTGGTCAATTCTTTAAGGAAAGAATTAAAGAATTTGGAGGAAGAGGCGGAGGAAAGGCAGATAGAGCACAGGGCACCTTTGAAGCTATAGAGGGGCTAAAGAAGTTCAGTGAAGCCTTAATTGACAATTTACATAAATAAGTATAGACAGCTAGATTTTCTTATAACTAACATAGATTTTTGTGATATAATAAAAGTAGAATTTAGTGAAAATTAGGAGGTAAGTTATTGTTAAGGTGTGAAATTTGTGGAAAAAGTGCAGATAAGCATCATATTATACACAGATGTGAGGGAGGTTTAGATTACCCCTTAAATATAAAATATCTCTGTGTAGAGCATCATAGAGGTAGTAAAGGACCCCATAAATGCAATCAGGTGGATATTAAGTATAAGCTTGAATTGCAAAGGAAATTGGAGATGCTTTTAGAAAAGGACTATTATACCTTAGACAAGTTGAGTAGTCTTTTGGAAATTAAGCCTAGAAATCTTAAGAAGCTTCTCAAAGATTACAAGCTGCATAAGGAAGGGTATAAGCGAGAGGATATAATATACGAGCTTATGGGAAGGAACCTTTATGATGAAATGATGCTAGATTCTTATATGGATTTCATACCAGTTTATAATTTTGCATAAACTTTCATATATATGTTTTGATATAGTACAGGAGTGCCTTGGAGACACTCCTGTTTATGATTGATAAGATATATACCTTTATGTTATTATATTTGCATTGGGGGTGTCAGAGATGAGTAAGTATTTAGTTGTTAACTCGGAGGTTCTTCCAGAAGTTTTTGAAAAGGTAATAGAAGTAAAGGAGCTAATAAGAACCAATAGAGTGAAGGATGTGACTGAAGCAGTAAAGCTTGTAGGTATGAGTAGAAGTACCTTTTACAAATATAGAGATCATGTATTTGCCTTAAAAGAGGGAATAAAAGGACAGAAGGCTACTATTTCTATAGTAATTGTAGACAAGGCAGGAACTCTTTCGAACATTTTAGACAACATAGCTAAATATGGTGGGAATATATATACAATAAATCAAGACATTCCTATTAACGGAGCAGCCTATATAAATATTACTTTAGATATGTCGGGATTAACTATTGAAATAAGAGAATTAATAGATATATTAAGCAAACTGGATAATATTATAAAGGTTGATTTGGTTGCCGTTGAATAGTGGATATTCCAGAAGGGAGAAGGCGTAACATGAAAATGATTTTTTTTGATACAGAGACAACGGGATTAAAGCCGGGAAGCATATGTCAGCTTAGCTATATTACTGTGGATGCTTCCGTAAAGCCGCAGATTACACGAGGAGAAAATATATTTTTCTCAGTAGATTATATGGAGCCTTCTGCAGAAGAAGTTCATGGTTTTAGTGTAGAGGATCTATATGAATTGAGCGGTGGCCTATATTTTGAGGATTATTTTGAAAAGCTGTATGAAGAATTTAGCAGCGCAGACTTTTTAATAGGTCATAATGTTAATTTTGATATAGCTTTTTTAACCCATGAATTTGAAGGATGTGGAGAGGACTTTAGTCCTAAAAAGGTATTTTGCACTATGAATTATTACAAGGACATTTGCAAGCTTATTAATACAAGAGGAGAAAGGAAAAATCCTAAGCTGGCAGAGGTAGTAAATTTTTTAGGAATTAGTGAAGATACCATAAGGGAAATTAGTGGCAAGTTTTTTGGCGGCACAGGAAACTATCATGATGCTAGATTTGATACTGCAGCCACTTATCTTATTGTTATAGAAGGGATAAAGAAGGGCTTTATTCCAAGAAATTATTTTTCAAAGCAACTTAATAATTAAAGTTGTATAAAAATTCATAACAACATATAATGAAAAAAAGTAAAAGCTCTATTCTAAAAGGAAATAGTGCTTTTATTTTTTGCATTTTGCACAATTATCCTTGAAATCTGTCATCTGATATCTTTCTTCTAAAAGGGAAATAGCACTTTTCATTTTTTAAGAAAAATTAAAAAACAGTTGAAGTATATAAAACAATATTGTATAATTATGCATATATCATTTATAAATATTAGTTTTTTATTGTTGTTTAATTGGGGGCGAATTTTAATGAACAGGGGAGTGTTAATAATAAGAAAGGCTACTATTATAGATGTACCAATAATACAGAAAATAACTAAAGAAGCCTTCGAAGCATATGTTATTAATGCAGAAATACCAGGTAGTACAGCTGCTTTAGAGGAAACAGAAGAAGATATCAAGAATGATATAAAAAATAAGTTGTGTTTTGTGGCAGAGGTAAATGGAGTAGTTGTAGGAAGCGTAAGGATAGAAGTGAATGAGGAAAAAAATACTGCCTATCTTAGTAGATTTGGAGTAGCCTTGGAGTATCAAAGTAATGGAATTGGAGCAAAATTATTAGATTATGTTGATGAGATTATGAGAGAAATGGGGATTAGTAAATTATATCTTCATACCGCCTCTAAGCTAGTGTCTTTAATAAAGTTTTATTATGGACGAGGATTTTTTATAGATTCAACTACTAAAGATAGAGGGTATATCAGAGCACTACTATGTAAAGAATATGATAAAGAAAGTGAATATAATAAAAAAAAAATATATAAAATCTTCGCTGTTTAGGGCATAGATTCAAGCAATAGCCATAAAGGACAAAGAATATGAAAATTATTGATCTTCATTGTGATACTCTAACTAAATTAGCTGAAGACAGTAGCAGCCAATTAAGGAAGAATCAATTCTCAATAGATATTGAAAAGCTACAAAAGAGTAATTACTTAGCTCAGTTTTTTGCAGCCTTTGTGGATAAAGATAATCATAGAGATCCTTTCGCTTGGGCCTTAAAGCTAATAGAAGTATTTAAAAATGAGGAAGCTAAAAATAAGGATAAGATAAAGCAGGCTTATAGCTATGAGGATCTAGTAGCAAATGAAAAGGAGGGGAAGATATCCTGCTTTCTCAGTATTGAAGAGGGAGCAGCCTTAAAAGGCAGTTTAGATAATCTCCTTTTATTTTATCAGCAAGGGGTAAGGCTAATAACCTTAACCTGGAACTATCCAAATGAAATTGGATATCCTAATGCAGAAGAAAGATATAGAAATAAGGGACTTACTGCTTTTGGCTTTCAACTTATAGAAGCCATGAATGATTTGGGAATCATTATTGATGTTTCCCATCTTTCTGATAAGGGCTTTTGGGATGTAGCCTCACAAAGTAAAAGTCCTTTTTTAGCCTCCCATTCCAATGCAAGGGCTATAAGAAATCATAGTAGAAATTTAAGCGATGAAATGATAAGAACAATAGCCGAGAAGGGCGGACTGGTGGGAATAAACTTTTATTCAAATTTCTTAGGAGATAAAAATATAGGAACTATCCAAGATATCATTACCCATATAAGACATATGAAAAAGGTGGGTGGTATAGATATATTAGCATTAGGCAGTGACTTTGATGGTATATCTACACCTGTAGAATTTGAAGATTGTTCCCATATGGATCAACTATATTATGGATTATTAAAAAGTGGATTTTCTGAGGATGAAGTGGATAAGATTTTTTATTCTAATGCCCTCAGCTTCATAAAGGAAATTTTATAAAACTGTTAGTTATTCATATGTTTTTCTTATAAATTAGCAACAAAATCCTATATATCTTGCAAAATATTGCAAAAGACTATTGACATTAAAAACTGTTAATGTTAAATTAAATACAATATAATTTATTAGTTTTAAAGACTGTGAAAAGGAAGAGTAGGAATATTGAACTTTAACAGAGAGTGGGGGAAGGTGAAAGCCCATAAAGGGATATATTCTGAAAATCACCTTTGAGTCGTAGGCTGAAGGATAAAGCTTAGTAGTTACTTAAGCTTTTCATCTTGTAAGCTTCACCGGCACAGGCCGTTATTTATGGAGTAAAATATTGGGTGGCACCGCGGATAGTTTTCGCCCCAAGCGAAAACTATCCTTTTGTTTTGTAGGGTGGCTTTCCAATAAAAGTTAAGCGTTATAGTGTATTTATAAGGCAAGATTAGCTTTATAAATATACTTTATATATGTATAAACTAATAATTTAAGGGGGTAATTTAAATGGCTAAATTGTATTATGATGGGGATGCTAACCTAGATTTATTAAAAGATAAGAAGGTAGCAATTTGTGGTTATGGAAGCCAAGGACATGCACATGCATTAAATTTAAAAGAAAGTGGAGTAGACGTAACCGTTGCTCTTTATGAAGGAAGTAAGTCTTGGAAAAGGGCAGAAGAAGCTGGCCTTAAGGTATCTACAGTAGCAAATGCAGTACAAAATTGTGATGTTATTATGCTACTAATTCCTGACGAAAAGCAAGCTAAGCTTTACAAGGAAGAAATTGAACCAAATTTAACAGAGGGCAAAGCTTTAGTCTTTGCACATGGATTCAACATACATTTTGGTCAGATCAAGCCACCAGCAAACGTAGACGTATTTATGGTAGCGCCAAAGGGACCTGGACATATAGTAAGAAGACAGTATGCTGAAGGTAATGGAGTACCATGCTTAATAGCTGTTTATCAGGATTACACTGGTAAAGCTAAGGACTTAGCTTTAGCTTATGCTAAGGGTATTGGTGGTACTAGAGCAGGTGTACTAGAAACTACCTTCAAGGAAGAAACTGAAACTGACTTATTTGGTGAACAGGCTGTATTGTGCGGTGGTGTGGCTGCATTAATGAAAGCTGGATTTGAAACCTTAGTAGAAGCTGGATATCAGCCTGAAAGTGCCTATTTTGAATGTATGCATGAAATGAAACTCATCGTTGACTTAATTAACCAAGGTGGATTAAGCTTGATGAGATATTCCATCAGTGATACTGCAGAATATGGTGATTATGTAACAGGAAGCAGAATAATCACTGAAGAAACTAAGAAGGAAATGAAGAAGGTATTAACTGAAATTCAAAATGGTACCTTCGCAAAGAATTGGTTATTAGAAAACCAGATTGGAAGACCATTCTTCAATGCAACTAGAAGAATCGAAAGCGAGCATCAGGTTGAAAAGGTAGGAAAAGAATTAAGAGCTATGATGCCTTGGTTAAACAAGGATAAAGTTGAATAATAAAGGCTATGATGAAAACAGTAGACTGCATTTTAATCTACAGAGAGCCGTGATTTGCTGAGAAGCGGTGATTTAAAAGCAGTTGAAGATCATTTCGGAGCTTATGTACTGAAATAATAGTAAGTATATACGGTCCACCCGATAAAGTGGAGATGACTTATAGTCATCATCTTAAGGAGTCCATCTTTATATAGGTGATATAGGTGGAAAACTAGGGTGGTACCACGGAGAAAAACTTCGTCCCTACACAGGACGAAGTTTTTCTTTATTTTCAACTAAATAATTGGGGGGATTATTTTGAAATTAAGTGGAGCACAATTAATACTGCAGTGCTTAAAGGAAGAAGGAGTAGATACAATATTTGGCTATCCTGGGGGAGCGGTGATCCCTCTATATGATGCACTATATGATGAAAAGGACATAAGGCATATAATTACTGCCCATGAGCAAGGGGCAACTCATGCAGCGGATGGATATGCTAGGTCTACTGGTAAGGTGGGAGTGGTAATAGCAACCTCTGGACCTGGTGCTACAAATACAGTAACAGGTATAGCTACAGCCTACAGCGACTCTATTCCTATGGTGGTAATTACCGGTCAGGTAGCCAGGTCCTTACTAGGAAGAGACTCCTTCCAAGAGGTTGATATAACAAGTATAACTGCTTCCATTACAAAGAAAAACTATCAGGTTAAAAGTATAGAAGAACTACCAGAGATTATAAGTGAAGCTTTTTATTTAGCCAAGGAAGGTAGACCAGGACCAATACTTATTGATATTCCAAAGGATATTCAGCAGGCCTTTATAGAGTATGAGCCACAGGAAAAGAAGAAAAATAGATTTTCTCATCTGGAAAGTAAAAGGCCTATAGATATTAAGCAAATAGAAGCAGCAGCAAAATTAATAAATGAAAGCAAAAAGCCAATGATTTATGCAGGAGGAGGCATTATAATTTCTGGGGCAAACAATGAGTTAGTAGAATTGGCAGAAAAAATCAATTCTCCTGTAACAACCTCTTTGATGGGGACAGGCGGTTTTCCTAATAATCATCCACTATTTACAGGTATGGTTGGAATGCATGGCTGTCATAGCTCAAATTACGGCATAACTAAATGTGATTTATTAATCACCTTAGGAGCTAGATTTAGCGATAGAGTTGCCAGTCATATTGAAACCTTTGCACCCCATGCAAAAGTGATTCATGTAGATATAGATGAAAAGGAAATAGGTAAAAATGTTAGGGTAGATGTACCTATTATCGGTGACTTAAAGGAGGTACTACCTAAGCTTATAGAGCTTGTTGAAAAACGAGAATTATCAGAGTGGAACCATCAAATTAATCAATGGAAGGAACAGTATCCATTAAAGGATAAGCATAAGGGCTTAAGTCCAAAGTTTATATTAAATAAGCTGTATGATTTAACTCAGGGAGATATAATCATAACTACAGAGGTTGGTCAAAATCAAGTTTGGGCCGCTCAGTATTATACCTATATTAAGCCTAGAAGCTTCATTTCCTCAGGGGGCTTAGGAACTATGGGGTATGGTTTAGGAGCTGCTATTGGTGCCAGCCTTGGCAACCCAGGCAAAAAAGTAGTTAATGTAGCTGGAGATGGAAGCTTTAAAATGAATAGCAATGAGCTTGCTACCCTATCAAAATATAAGCCTTCTGTAATTCAGTTAGTGTTCAATAATCATGCTCTAGGTATGGTAAGGCAGTGGCAAGAATTATTCTGCAATAGTAGATTTTCCTTTACTCTCCTAGGAGATGATGTAGATTTCATAAAGCTTGGAGCAGCATATGGTATTAAAGGTATAAGAATTGAAAGTAATGATCAAGTGGAAGAAGCCTTAAGGGAAGCCTTAAAAGCGGAAGGTCCTGTTATATTGGAATGTATTATTAATGAGGAAAATATGGTTCTACCTATGGTAGCCCCTGGGGCACCAATTGATGAAATAGTTGATTAAAAGTAATTAGGGCTGTTGCATAACTGACTTATCTGTTGGTTCTGCAGCAGCTTTTCCTTGTATTTTTCATTTAACTTTGATCTTTATTATTTGTCCTCTAATAGATGTATAGTAGCTATTTTGCCTATGTTGCTTTGTTTTAAAAAAGTGTTGATGCATGAATAGGAATTTAGGACAAGCTACTTTGTAGCTTTAAGAGTTCAGATGTCAGAGAAAAAAGAAAATTTTCAGGGTGTAAAAATTTTAAATTCTTTAACATATGGTCTGTGACACAATAAGCAAAGCTATTTTTGTGCAACAGACCTTTAAATTTTTGTTAATTGTAAACCAACGATGCTATATAGGTTTACAATATATAAAAAGTAATTTATAATATTAGTGAATAAAAATTATGGAGGATAGTCTATGAAACTTAATTTAAGAATGATGGTGTTGACATCTATGTTTACAGCTTTAATCGCAGTAGGAGCTTTTATTAAAATTCCCCTTGGTCCATTTTTACCAGCCATAACCTTGCAAGTTTTCTTTGTACTTTTATCTGCCTTGCTTTTAGGGAAATATTATGGAGCCTTATGTTCTATTATATATGTAACTCTTGGCTTGATAGGTATTCCTATATTTACAAATGGTGGTGGTATAGGCTATGTAATGCAGCCTTCCTTTGGATATCTCCTAGGCTTTATTCCAGCAGCCTTTGTTATAGGATACTTGGCAGAGAAGCTTGAAAAGAAGAGCTTTTTTACCTTGCTGTTTTGTTGTGGACTAGGTGTATTAATAGACTTTATCATTGGCGTACCCTATCTATATTGTGTACTTAAGTTTTTGCTACATAAGGATATAAATATTATAGGGGTGTTGAAAAGTGGCTTTTTAGTATTTTTACCTGGGGATTTAATAAAATGTATTTTAGCTTCTATTTTAGCGGTAAGAATTATACCAAGGATAAGAAATTATATAAGCTGATAGTTTCTTGGACTATCAGCTTTAAATATAGCTATTTTCGCCTCTTATAGAAACCTCTCCAGAGATTACCTCTCTTACGGTAGCCCCATCTTGAATAATTAAATGTCCATTATCACTAATATCTTTAACCCTAACCTTAGTGCTCCTATTACCTTCTATAAGGAGTACCTCCTTATTAATTACAGCTGAATACTTACGGCAAATTGACAAGGAACTTCCCATGGAGCCGCTGCCAATGAAATCATTATAAAGGGCCTCAAAATGGTTTAATATAGAGGCTAGTATAGCTTTTCTATTAAAGGTTTTTTTAGCTATAATTTTTAGGGAGGAAGCCTTATCTCTTAAATCTTCTGGTATATCGGATAAATCTGTATTAACATTTATACCAATACCGATTATTAAGCTATGAATACTGTTTAGCTCTGCGTTCATTTCCGTTAGTATTCCACATACCTTCTTGCCCTCTGCTACTATGTCATTAGGCCATTTAATTAAGGTAGAAAGATCCATATCTAATAGGGCAGAGTGTACAGCTGCTGCAGCTATAATAGTGACCTTATAGGCTTCCATAGGAGGAATTTCTGGCTTTAATATTATAGACATCCATATACCTTTACCACGTGGCGACAACCAGCTTCTCCCTAAACGGCCTTTGCCAGAAACTTGTTCCTCGCTGATGATAACAGTGCCGTTAGGGTAGCCCTTGCTAGCTAATTCCTTTGCCTTTACATTAGTGGAGCCTATGCTTTCAAAATGAACAATATTTTTACCTATGTACTGGGTTTTTAAGAGAGGTTGCAGCTCCGCTGAAGTTAATATATCTGGTCTTTTGATGATAATATAACCCTTCTTAGTAGAGGATTCGATTTGGTACCCTTCAAGCTTTAGAGCATTGATATATTTCCAAACCGCTGCACGGCTTATACCTAATGAGGCACTTATACTCTCACCAGAAATATATTCCTTTTCAGACAGAAGATTAAGAATTTTATCTTTCATATCAGTATCCTTTCCAGAAAATCAATATTAAATTAAACTTTTATACCTTAAATATTATATCAATACGGTACAATTATCAAACAAAAAAGCCAAGAGACTTATGCTCTTGGTTTTTTAATTATTGTGGGAAAGCTTTGAACGCTTAGTAAATTTACTACCATTTTCGTGGGAACCAACCTTTTCGCCATCGATTATACCTATATCAGAACCATCTCTAGGGTACATTTTCCTTAATTCTGCATTACTCTTTTCATGAGTTTTTCTTAAATTTTTGTTATTGTCCATGGCTTCCTTCACCTTCCGTCTAGATGATCTATTGATATTAATATAACCTGTACCCTATAAAAATATTCAAGGTGTATAGGCTAATAGTCTACAAGACTATTGTAAAATGGAAGCTTCTTAAGGGCCTTTAACAAATAGTTAGAGGTTATAGCAACAAAGATACCAGTACCAACACCAGCTAAGGTTAAGGCAGGAAGATACAACACAATGTTTATATTTTCTATAATAATAGAAGAAGCAATAATCTGACCAACATTATGGAAGAAGGCTCCTGACACGCTGACACCTATAAGGCTAACATTTTCCTTACCTATAGCCTTGGTAACCTGCATAGCTAGCAGGCTTAATACACCTCCAGTTAAGCTGTATATCATACCTGAAGGATTAGGGGCCAGTAAGCCATTTAGTATTATTCTTAGCATTAACACAGCAAAGGTATCCTTAAAACCTAGCATATATAAGGATGTCAAAGTTATTATATTTGACAAGCCTAATTTGGCTCCAGGGGTTATAAAAATTACTGGAAGCATATCTTCGATTATATGTAGTATTAAGGCCTGAGCTACCAATACAGCAATAAAAGTGAGTTTTTGTATTTTCTTCATAGCTTCACTTCCTTTAGTAAACATCTATTTCATCATTATCATTGTCTATGCCTTCAATTTCCACAGTAAGTTTGTGAGGTAGGCATACCAAGGGTTTACCTGGTCTTGAAACGGAACCACTTCTCACACAAAGCTTATCAGGACAATTGGCGTCTTCAATACGAACCTTGCCGTCTTCAACCTTAATCAAATTATAATTACCATTTATATTTACAGGCACTGAGCTGTTAGTATTTAAGGGAATGGTTTTGTATTCTGCCCCATTAACCTTAATTACAACTAAAGCATTACTATAATCCTTGCTAAAAATAAATGGAATGGCTATTGAAGCTATGGTTATTAAAGCTAAAATAGCAAATATAACATAGTCGTACTTTTTAAGCTTCATAATAAATCCTCCCATGAGCTATGGATACTAATGATAATAACTATTCTACTTTAATTAGACATAAAAGTCTATGTTAAAATAATTGCTTATATAATAAATTTTAATAAGAATAAAATATAATATAAAAAGTAAATTAACAGTAGCAAATAATTAACATTTTATTAACAAATATACTCTATAGATTACTAAGAAAATTTGTATTATAATTAATAAGTTGAATAAGAAAAAATCTATTAATTTTTTTTGTAACAATCAAATTTTATTTGCGTATATATTATGTAGCTATTAAACGGAGGGGATGGGAATGAATTTATTTAAGATAAAAGGCAAAAGAAAAAGAAAGCTAAGCAGAAGCAAGAAGATTGCCCTTGGTATAGGTATATTTTTATTAGCTATTGTTTTGACAATAACAGGTATTTACTTACATATATATAAGAAAATATATGTAGCAAGCAATAATAATCCTTATGGGGATGAAGTGGACTTAAGTGATGTGGAGATAGATGCTCCCTTGTATAATGAGGTAAAAGGAATAACTAATATTTTGCTCATTGGTATAGATGCAAGGGATTCAAAAGAGCCTTCAAGATCAGATGCTATGATAATCCTTACTATAGATAGCAATAATGAAAAGGTAAAATTGACATCAATTATGAGAGACTCTTATGTGGATATACCAAAGTATAAAACAGCAAAAATTAATGCAGCTTTTGCTAACGGTGGACCACAATTATTGATGAAAACTATAGAAGCCAACTTTAGAATTAAGCTAGATAAATATATAGTTGTAGATTTTCATGGCTTTGAGGATATTATTGATGCCGTTGGTGGTATAGAGGTAGATGTTTCAGAATCTGAGCGTAAGGAGCTGAACAAATATATAGGAGAAACTAGAGAAGTTAAGTCACCACCTTTAACAAAGGCAGGTTACCAAAAGCTAGATGGACAACAAGCCTTAGTTTATTCAAGAATTAGATATAATGACTCTGATTATCGTAGAACAGAAAGACAAAGAGAAGTTTTATCCATATTAGCTAACAAGCTCTTGAAAACTAGCGTAGTAAACTACCCAAAAGTTATGAATTCTATTTTAAATTGTGTAACCACTAACATAAAGCCAGAGATGCTTTTAAATTATGCTTACACTGTATCAAAGTTTGATAATTTGCATATTGAACAGCTACAGATGCCTATGACAGAATTAAGCTGGGGAGGATACTATAAAGGAGAGTGGCTTCTACTGCTAGATAAGGAGCAAAATGCTAAGGTTATGAATGATTTCATTTTCATTGATAAGGAGCCAAATGTGGACGAGCTTGACTTAGAAGCAGCTAAAGCTATAATAGACGGTTATTTGGGAAGAAGCGTGGCTACAGAAAAAGGCTCAAAGGAGCCTGTAAGCAATAATAAAGGTACAACTACAGGCAATAAGGGAATAAGCACAGACAATAAGGATAAAACCACTACAAATACACCAACTAAGCCTGTTAATAACCAAAAGGATAATATAGATACAGGAAAGACTTCTCCAAGTACAAATAACCCAAATACTGATAAGAAGGAGACACCGGTAGTAGATAATAATACTGGAACTAATGAGCCTAAGGATAATAACAGTGGAGGAGGTCAAGAGGTACCTCCAAAGGAGCCAGATGGTGGAAATGGTGATTCTGACATTAATGTACCCGATAGTAATGAAGGAGAGCAAAGGGAAGATAAAAATAGTGGACAACCACCTTTGGGCTAAATTGGTGAATTAAAAGGTATGAAAAAATTAATGAAGCAAAAAATAATAAGGAGCTTATAGCTCCTTATTATTTTTGAAGGGGAAATAGAATATGGAGAGAGAATACTTTGAAGAAATATCAAAGCACTTAATGGAAGATTTAAAGCCTTCTGAATTTTTAAATAGCATCTCCAAAGAAAATGCCTTTAAGGAATATCCGTATAATATGCTATATTCACTAAAGGATACACCACAGAATTTAGTCCATCATCCTGAGGGTAATGTTTGGAATCATACTATGATGGTGGTAGATGAAGGGGCCAAGAGAAGAGCTAAGAGTAAGAAGCCGGAAGTATTTATGTGGGCCACTCTTCTACATGACATTGGAAAAGCACCTACTACCAAGCTAAGAAAGGGAAGAATTACTTCCTACGATCATGATAAGGTTGGAAGGGAATTAACAGAAAAATTCTTAAGAGAAGTTACTTCCGATGAAGATTTTATTAATGAAGTAGCTGCTATTGTAAGATGGCACATGCAGCCTTTATTTATTGCCAAGAATCTTCCTTTTTCTGATATAAGAGGTATGTTATCAGAAGTTGATTTGGATGAAATATCCTTATTTTCTTTATGTGACCGCCTAGGAAGAGGTAATATGTCACCTGAAAAGGCTGAAGAGGAAAGAAAAAATGTAGAGCTTTTTACTAAAAAGTGTAGGAAATATTTAAATTAGTGGAAAAAGAAAAAAGTCAGTAGCTTTTACTACTGACTCTCTGGTGGAGATAAGGGGATTCGAACCCCTGGCCTTCTGAATGCCATTCAGACGCGATCCCAACTTCGCCATATCCCCAAGAACAATAATATTCTACTATGGAATTTTTAAAAATGCAAGGGCTAATTAATAAGAATAATTTGCTAAAATGTTAATTTGATATTTCAACATATAAATGATAAGATTACCTTATCTGTAGTAATTCTTGGAGGTGTATTTTTTGAAAAAGCACTTGGAGATGTTTATTTCTTTTTTTAAGATAGGGGCCTTTACCTTAGGTGGTGGCTATGCCATGGTAGCTCTCATTCAAAAAGAGGTAGTGGATAATAAAAAATGGGTGGACAAGGAAGAGTTTGTGGATATGCTAGCCTTAGCCCAATCATCCCCAGGTCCCTTAGCAGTAAACACCGCTGTCTTTGTAGGCTATAAAACAGCAGGTATCAGTGGGAGTATAGCTACTACATTAGGAACGGTTATGCCTTCTTTTCTAATAATTTTATTAGTGGCAGTATTTTTTATTGGAATTAAGGATAATCCTTTGGTGGAGAGTATATTTAAAGGCCTAAGACCAGCAGTAGTGGCTCTAATAGCATCTCCTATTTACTCTATGGCTAAAAATGCTAAGGTTAATAGAAAAAATGTAATTATTCCAATAATAGCTGCAATATTAGTTGCTTTTGTAGATCTATCTCCCATCTATATAATATTGATAGCAGCAGTAGGAGGAATAGTATATTATTCAAGAAAGGGAAGGAAGGCTTGATGATATATTTACAATTATTATTATCCTTTATAAAGATAGGCCTATTTAGCTTTGGTGGTGGCTATGCTATGCTGCCTATGATTGAAAAAGAAGTAGTAGATATTAACCACTGGATTAGTCAAAAGGAATTTATAGATATTGTAGCCATTTCACAATCTACTCCAGGACCAATATCCATTAACTCAGCTACATACATAGGTTATAAGACTGGAGGAGTATTAGGCTCAGTGATGGCTACTTTTGGCGTAGTATTACCTTCCTTTGTTATTATGCTAATAATTTGCAAGTTTTTCTTAAAGTTTAAGGGCAATAAGTATATGGAGGCTGCTCTTTCAGGCTTGAGGCCAGTAGTAATTGGTTTGATTGCCGCTGCAGCTATATCATTAATAGGTGAATCCTTTATCGATTATAAAAGTATAATAATTTTTGCAGTGGTTTTTATAGCCACCTTTAAGTTTAAGGTTGACCCAATTATAATGATTGTGGTCTCCGGTATAGCAGGAGCCATTTTATATTAATTAATAGGATGTAAATAATGTGGAAAAAGGGCTGTAGAACAATTTAGTTCTCAGCCCTTGTGAATTTTATATAAGAAATTCAATTTTCACTGGCAGAATATACTTAATAATCTCTACCTTTTAAATAGCTTTACTGCCTCTATTTAAAGCTGTTAAACCTGTTCTAATAAGTTCTATAATACCAAAAGGCTTTAGCATTTCAATAATGGCAGAAATCTTTTTTGAATCACCAGTAGCTTCTATAATCATGCTTTTTTCATTGATGTCTATAATGTTTGATCGGAAGATATTTACTATTTCTATAATAGAAGAACGATTGCTTGCGCTTGAGCTTACCTTTATTAAAGCAATTTCTCTAGAAACAGCGTTGCTCATATCAATTTCCTGCACCTTGATAACATCAATTAATTTATTTAATTGCTTTACAATTTGCTCTAGCACCATCTCGTCACCAGGAGCTACAATAGTAATTCTAGAAATGGTAGGATCCTCTGTGGTTCCTACAGTCAAACTTTCTATATTATATCCTCTTCGGCTAAAAAGGCCAGTTATTTTACTTAGAACACCGAAGTGGTTTTCAACTAATATGGATAAGACATGCCTTTTAATTTTAAAAACCCCCTTATTATAAAAGTGTTCTTATGTTAGCATCAACTATACACTCGATGAGAGTAGCCTTTTGCTGCTCTTTAGCAAAGAGAAAAGCTTCATTAAACTCTGAATTGTTGTATACCTTTCTCCAATTTAATCCGTAAGCTTCTGCTATTTTTGTAAAATCAGGATTATATTCTATATCTACACCATAGGTGTTCTTATAAACTTTGTTTTGAAGCTCCCTAACCATACCTAAGCCATTATTATTGAAGACTACTATGATTAAATTTACATTATAGTTCAAAATAGTGCCAAGCTCCTGTAAAGACATTTGAAAAGCACCATCGCCCACTGTAACTATTACTCTTCGATTTGGACAGGCTATTTTTGCACCAATAGCTGCTGGAAGAGAGTAGCCCATTGTACCTAAGCCTCCAGAGGTAAAGAATAAACGATTATTTACCATATCAAAATGTCTAGAAGCCCACATTTGATTTTGGCCTACGTCAGACACCAATATGGTATCATCTTCAGAATTAGCAGACATAAATTTAACAGCTTCCTTAGGATTAAAGCCAGTTGCAGCTTTGCTCTCATTATTAGATTCTCTAGTAGCTAAGTCCTTTTCCTTTAATTCCTTAAGCTCCTTTAGCCAGTCATCAATGTCTAATGGAGTAATCATACTGTTAAGCTGAGATAAAATGTCCTTAGCATCACCTACTACTGGTATCAGTGAGTTTAGATTCTTACCTATTTCTGCTGGGTCAATGTCTATGTGAATAATATCCTTTGGTGTACCGTTGGTGAAAGGGTTAATGGCTCTATCTCCAAAACGGCTACCGATATTTAAAATAACATCAGCTTTAGAAGCTGCCTTATTAGCCAGAGGAATTCCATGCATTCCTACCATACCTAGATAATGCTCATAATCACTAGGAACAGCATCTTTGCCCATTAAGGTATGTACTACTGGAAGCTTAGATAGCTGTAGGAAGCTCTTTAGTTCCTCTCTAGCATTAGAGCAGGCTACTCCTCCGCCTACACAAACAAGAGGACGTTGGCAATTATTTAATTTTTCTATAACCTTTTTAATTTGAAGAATATGGCCAACGGTTGTAGGCTTATAGCCTCTTATATTTATTTCCATGGAATAATCGAAATCTATTTCCTTGTTTTGTAAATCCATAGGAATATCAATTAAAACAGGACCTGGTCTACCAGTCCTAGCTATATAAAAGGCTTCCTTTATAATTCGAGGAATATCATTTTCATCCTTTATTAAGTAATTATGCTTAGTAAAAGGCTCTGTGGAACCAGTTATATCAGCCTCTTGGAAAACGTCCTTACCTATTTGGTAAGTGTTAACCTGACCTGTTAATATTACTAACGGTATAGAATCCATATATGCTGTTGCTACTGCAGTAATCACATTAGTTGCTCCTGGACCAGAAGTAACTAAGCAAACCCCAACCTTACCGGTAGCTCTTGCATATCCGCTGGCACAATGACCAGCTCCTTGCTCATGCCTAACTAATATGTGCTGTATATTGCTTTTTCTTAGCTCCTCATAGATAGGGATTACAGCAGCACCAGGATATCCAAAAACAACATCTACTTTTTCTTCTTGAAGACACTTAACAATTGCTTCAGAAGCCTTCATAGAACCCCCTCCTTATAGTTGAA
>DGDR01000221.1 GCA_002385545.1 Clostridium sp. UBA3947 | reverse complement strand
ATGAAGTTATTATATAAGCTGTACTTCATATCTAAAACATAATCCAGCAGGCCTATATGGCTTAGGTATATAGGGATTAAGCAAAGTAAGTTAAGGAAAAAAGCAATAGGAATTAGTGTGCTTTTTCCAAGGCTTAAGATCTTATTTATTGAATCTTTTAAGAGATAACCTAAACCGAAAAACATTATGGCAAAAAGAGATACATCTGCATTAAATGGAATATTGATAACTTTACCTGTTATAAGTAAGTAAGCAGCTTCCACATGAGCTAAAGTATAACAAATAATCAAAATAGCTAAGATTATCATTCTGGACTTGGTTAAAAGGTTTAAAAAGGCAAAGCCAAGTTGTGTAATAATAAGGCAGGTAATAAACCAGAATACTCCATGTATACCTCCGATGGCTCTACCCCCTATTAAGTGATTAAATATGTATTTGTTGTCATATCTTATGGTATAAAAACATGGCTCCATAAGAGAAAAAAGTAGTAGAAAAAATATATAATAACCTAAGGAACCAAGGGTTCTTTTTTTTATGTAGTTTTTTAGTTGCTTAAAGCTGTTAACTTCCTTGAAAAGCATTCCACTTATAAGAAAAAAAGCAGGCATATGGAACCAATATATATAATTTTTGTAGGGAAAAGTGGTATGACCTAATACTACTAATAAAATAAGGATACCTTTAAATGTATCAATAGTAAAATCTCTTTGATTATCTATATTCATTGCACATTATTCCTCCTTGTAGATTGTAAATATTTTACCATGATTTATGTAAAATAAACATCAGAAATTATGGTTTATAAACTGATGAAATATCGCTATTTCTGCAATATTCTATGATTTTGAGCATAATGCTATTTTTTTCGATTTTCTTATAAAAAAAAACTGAATTAGATAGTATAATGATAGTAGAATGAATTTATCCAAGGGGGAGGAGGTTTACATGAAAAACCACAGAAAAAAGTGTATTAAAACTATGGCTTTAGTAATAGCTTGTAGCATTTTGGCATCGAAATCATTTATCAGCTATGCATCCAACAACTTAAAGCTAGACGTAAACGGTGATGGAGTTATAGATAAGGTTGATTATTTGAAGGTAAAAGCCAATTACAATGGTAAATCTACTCAATATGACGTGAATTCTGATGGGATTATTGATATATATGACATGACTGCAATATCCTCTAGCTTCAATCCTTTGTATGAGGATAATGGCTATTATGCTGAAGGAAATAGTCCAAGCAATAGCCTTAATTCAGCCTATGTAGCATATATTAATGATTGGATTTATTATAGGAATACTCAAGATGGAGGAAGATTATATAAGTCTAAACTAAATAGTGAAAATAGGACAAGACTTACTAGTGAGGCTGTGGAAGGAATAAATGTAATAGGCAATAGAGTTTATTATATTAACACTTCAGATAAAAATAAGATTTATTCAATAAAAACTGATGGTACTGATAGAAAGCTGCTATTAAGTGAAACTGTAGAAAATCTCATAGCTTCAGGAGATAAGTTATTTTATAAATCTAAGAGCGATAATAAAATTTATAGAATAAATACCGATGGAACACAAAAGACTAGTATAACTTCAGACACCGTTGGGAAATTTTTTGTCAGAGGAGAATTTTTATACTATTCTAATTCTGCAAAAAGTAATCAAATTTACAAGGTAGGAATAGATGGAAAGAATAATCAGTTGTTTAGTTCTGTTTCTGTAGTTAATTTTGCCTATGAAAAGGATGTAATATATTATATAAATTCTGGAGATAATAAGATATATTCTCTTAATTTGCAAACTAAAGGGACTCAGAAAATAATAGATGATGTAGTAATGGCTATAAATGTAAATAATGGAGTGATATATTACAGTTTAAAATCTGACGGTAGTCTTTATAAAGTCAACGTAAATGGTAACGGCAAAACCAAAATAAATGGTGAACAGGTCGGACTAAGCTCAAGCAATGCAAAGATTTTTGTTAATGCTGATTGGATATTCTATACAAACGCAAAGGATGAAAATAGACTTTATGCTATAACTACAGAGGGTAGAGGCAAAAAGGATATGGAATCAATAATTGTGGGAATAGTAGATGTAAGTACTACTTTAAGCTTAAGACAAGGGCCTTCAACCAGCACTGCCATATTAGCAGCTCTACCAAAGAATACAAAGTTAGAAATTATTGATAGAACCTCTAATAATGGGTCCACCTGGTACAAGGTAATATACAGAAATGGAAGTAAGGAGCAAATAGGATATGTATCTGCCTACTATGTCATTGTTGTAAATGATGATAGAATGTGGAATCATCTAGGAGTGTTATCAGAAAAGTATGAGTCTAATGGTGATCCAGGAACCATATCTAACACTAAAGGGGACTTGGGAGGAAAGTCCTATGGAGCATGGCAGTTTTCTACTAATCAAGGTTCCTTAACAACCTTCTTCTATTGGTTAGAGGGAGAGAACAAGAAATTATTTGATATTTTGAATGCAGGCTGGGTAGCAGATGGTAATAAAAATGGTGCTAAATTTGATGCTGCATGGAAATCCTTAGCTACAAATCACTATAAAGAATTCTATGAGCTTCAGCATAAGTACACTAAAATGATGTATTATGATAAAGCTATTGCTACGCTTAATGCAAGATATAATAAAGATTTCAATACCTATAGCTTTGCCTTTAGAAATGCAGTTTGGTCTACTGCAGTCCACCATGGTGTAGGTGGAGCTACCAATAAATCTACTGCAAGTTTACCAGGAGTTATAAGTGTTGCTATAGAGCAAAGTAATGGGGATGAAAGAGAAATTATACAAAGAATTTATGCTCAGAGATCAAAATTAAATATTTATTTTTCTGGATATGATCCCAAAAATCCAAAGCTAGAAGGCCTTAAGAGTAGATTTATAAATGAGTGTGAGGATGCACTCCAGATGTATGATTATGCTTTAAGTGCTGGAGAATAATATATATGAAGAGAAAGGAAGGTGCTGAGCTTGGCTAAGAAGAGAAGAAAGAAAAAGAATAAAGCAAGGATAATAGTAACTATTTTAGTCTTATGTATTATTGGTGTGGCCTCCTACTTTGCCGCACTGAAGCTCTTAGGAAACACTCAAAGCACCAATAATAGAAAGGCGCCAGATATTAAGGATGTATCTAAGGCACCTTCTGGAGATAAGAAAGACGAAAATAAGGATAAGGAAGATGGAAAAAAGCCAGAGGAAAAGCCGGTAGGCGAGAACAAGGAAGACGAGAATAAGGAAGATGAAGTGAAAGAGGATCAACCTCCAGAGGAAACAGTTAAGCCTGACAGCGCTTATGCAGAGGAGCTTGTTAACAACTTCTCTATTCTTTATCCTATTGCCGTTAACAGCGGTAGAACTATAGAGGTATTAGAGCAATTAATAATAAAAGATAGTGATTTTTATAATGAAATAAAGAAACAGCTTGATAGTTACAAAAAAGATAATACTACTATTAATTTCACCAGTTTCTTAATACAGGACACAAATTACCTGGGAAATCAGCAATTTGATATAAAGGTTTCTCAGGAGCTAGAGGAAACAAAGGCAGGAAAGAGTAATACTAAGAAGCAAACGGCAGTTTATAGGGTTATTGTTAGTAAAAATAAAATTGGAATAATTAGTGTGAAGGTTAACTAAAAACCACATTTAACAAAGCTGAGCCTACATAAGTAGAAACTCAGCTTTGTTTTTAGGTTAGGAAATCATAATTATCATACAAGGGACGCTATAGACAAATGGAATTCATTAGAGTATAATGGAGAATGCAATATACATAAATTGTTAATTTTACAAAACTAAATACAAGGACTGGTGTAGTAAATATGAATATTTTATATATTGATCATTATGCAGGTTCAGACATACATGGAATGGAATTTAGACCTTTTTATATGGCCAGAGAATGGAGTAAAAAAGGATATAATACAACAATCGTTGCAGCAGATTTTTCACATCTTAGAAAGCTGAATCCAGAAATAAGTAAGGACTTTGAGGAAACTAAGGTGGAAGGTATAAACTATTGTTGGATAAAGACAAACAGATACCAAGGAAATGGAGTTGCCAGAATCATTAGCATGGTACAGTTTGTATCTAAGCTAAAAAGACGGGCAAAATATATGGCGGAAAAATATAAGCCAGATGTGGTTATCTGTTCGTCAACCTATCCTTTTGATACCTATGCAGGGCAGAAAATTGCAAAGCTTGCTAATGCTAAGCTTATCCATGAGGTTCATGATCTATGGCCCTTAACTCCAATGGAGCTTGGAGGCTATAGCAAAAATCATCCTTTCATTAGGGCCATGGCCGCAGCAGAAAAATCTGCCTATAAAAACTCAGCTTGTATAGTTTCAATATTGCCTAATATAAAGGAGTATGTGGATACATTAAATATAGATACAAAAATTGTTACAGTGCAAAATGGGGTTGTGTCTACAGACGCTAGCAAGCTACCACCAGCAAATGAGGAAATAAAAGCCAAAGTGGATCAGCTTCACAGTGAAGGATACTTTGTAGTAGGCTACGCAGGTGGAATTTCTATTTCTAATGCTATTATGGATTTAATAAAGGCAGCAGAACTTTTAAAGGATAAAAAGATCGCCTTTATAATAATTGGTGACGGTATTGAAAAGGAAAGCATGGTTGATTATAAGGAGAAAGCAAATTTGGAGAGGGTGTATTTCTTTAGCTCCATAAAAAAGCAGGAAATACATAATACTCTTTCAGTAATGGACGCACTTTATATAGGAAGCAAAAAAAGCAAGCTATATAAGTACGGAATGTCTCCTAACAAAATATATGATTACATGCTGGTAGGAAAACCTATTATTAATGCTTTAGATACTGTCCACAGTCCATTGCATTACAGTAAGGTTTCCTTTCAAGCAGAAGCTGAAAATCCTGAATCCATAGCTGAAATTATAGAAAAGGTAGTTAAATTAGATCAGGATCAGATTAACGAAATAAAAGAAAAATCTATTAATTATGTAATAGACCACTATACATATGAGAAACTAGCAGAAAAGTTTGCCGCCGAATTTAAATAAGTGGGTGATAATATGAAATTCTTATATAACCAGTATATTAGTCTAATACGGTTATTAAGAAAAAAGGACTATAGTTTTGCTAGTTACTCAAACTATGGCAATTTTGATAAATGAGTAATCTTAAGACATGATTAGGAGCTGTAGTTCTTAAGGATGTAGAAAAAAATAAAGTTTTGGCAGGAGTACCTGCAAAAGTAATTAAGGATATAGAATAGCAAAAGGAGCTATGAGGCTACTATAAGTAGTAGCAACTTAGCTCTTTTAATAGTATTAGGAATCAACATTCTGACCTTTCCATTAAAATACTTAACATTTAGCAGATAATCATAAGGAGTACTAATAGGAGTTTTTTACTATGTAGCTTTGTTTCAAAGAAGTGTTGCTACTACAAACTCACATTCGTCAACACTATTTTAAAACAAAGCAACATGGTGGAGAAAAGGCAGTATGCCAGAGAACAGATATCATAGGATAGATGATAGATACTTGATGGTAGAATACAATAACACAGACTATTTACCATACTATGACCACCAGTCCATGGTCGCCATTCCATGGCCGTCAGTTCACAGTTGCCAGCCCATATCCGCTAGCGGTCGTAACCCCGTTACCTAAGCCAACTAGCGCTGATTGCGGCAGAGGGCTATTTTAGCACTCTTTTAAGCTTTTCTAATATCCTGTCCCGTTTTCTTAGAGCATTTAAATAACTAATATTCTTCTTTTTTGCATAAACTGTTAAGGGACATCTATGGTAATATACCATAATTATCAGCTCCTGTTCATCAGAGGGGAGCTTGGCGATGGCCTTTCGAAGATAACCGTATTGCAAGGTTTGAATAACCTTTTCTTCTATATCCTCATCGTTTTTTAACATTTCTAAAAATTCTATAGAATCCCCATCCTCGGAATCCATTGGGGCGTTTAGGCTAACCTCATTACTGCTTCCTGCATTATCTCTCAAGGTTAGTTTAATAGCGTTCTGGATGCTTATCATCGCATAGGAGGTAAAGGTGTTAGAGCCTACCCTGTATTTTGCCACGGCATTTATTAGAGCTACGTAGGCTATTTGAAGTAGGTCGTACATATCGAAGTTCTTTATGCTATACCTACTGGCAGTTTTATATATGTAAGCTTTAAAATGATCAAGTATTTTAATAAGTTCCTCCTTGCTTCCATTTTTCGCTCTTTTTACAGCAGCTTCCATCTCATAGTGATTCATTTTATCAACCTCCAAACATATGTTCTGAATATTATATATGCAATTGGAGGTAAGTTTATCGGGTAAAATAAAAATTTTTTTTTAAAAAATAATTGGCAGGGTAAGCTGCCAATTATTTTAGCTGTTTAGCTATTGAGTTTCAGAGGATTTATTTAATGATTAATTTGTTGCTGTAATATTTAACCTTCATTACTAGAATCAGTTGTTACATCATCGGAAGGGGTGTCATCTGCTGGCGGATTGAATGAGGTTCCACTGCCTGGAACAGTATCAGGCTTAGTGGGCTCTGTTGAGCCACCGCCTGAATTGGAATTGCCATTATCGCCAGTGTTGTCAGAAGGCTGATCATTAGGCTTTTCTGTGTCATCATCTGTGTCATCAGGTGTTGAAGGTGTTGTGGAATCTGATGGTGGTTGCTGATTTTCTGTATCAGTGTTAGAACCATTATCTCCACTGTTAGCACCTCCATTTCCATTAGGCGTTGGATTATTCGATGGAGGGCTGCTTGTACCAGTTCCACTAGAAGACTTTCCGCCATTATTAGAAGGATTACTTCCTCCAGTTTCGCTATTA
>DGDR01000085.1 GCA_002385545.1 Clostridium sp. UBA3947 | reverse complement strand
TTTTGAATATGAGTTTCAAATGGCATTAATGAATAATAAATTAGATTCTTCTATTGAGACTTTGTTTATGATGACTAACGCCCAATATTCCTACTTAAGTTCATCCTCTGTAAAGCAGGTAGCAGCCTTTGGAGGTTGTATTAAAGGTCTAGTTCCGGAGATAATTATTAATGATGTAATAAATAAAATAAGGGTAAAGTAGGGGGAGTAAAAATGGATGTAATTCAATTGTTAGAATACTTACAAGAAATAATTGAAAATGCGCCTAAAATGCCGATAACTGGTAAAGTTTTTATAGACAAAAACGAGGTTCTAGATATAGTTGATCAAATCATTAATTATCTGCCGGATGAATTTAAGAAAGCTCAATGGGTACTTGGTGAGAAGGAAAGAATATTAAATGAAGCTAATAAGGAATACGATGCCATAAAAAAAGAAACTATGGAATTGATGAAGAAACAGGTTGAAAATCATGATATAGTAAAAGAAGCTACAGCTAAAGCCCAAGAAATTATAGCCTTAGCACAAAGAGATGCTAAGACTATTCGCTTGGGAGCTAGAGATTATGCTGATGAAATACTATGTCAACTAGATAAGGAATTAGAAGCTAAAACGCAACAAATGGTACAGGCTCTTAAAGTGGAAATGGATAAGTTTATCCAAACAGTTGTTGGAGATATTAGTGGTACTTCTAGAGATATTCGTGAAAATGTTAAAGAACTAAGAAACATGAAGTAGTTTTTTTATACTTTGTATACATATTGGTAATATTAATAAAATAATCATAAAAATATATGCTTCATCGAAATATAGACCTGTAAAGCTTCCACTAAAGGTATTTTGAGAAAGTTTACTAAATGGAATCATTAGAACAGCAGTGACTAAGGAGCTAAATGCTCCTTGTACTGCTTTTCTTTTTATATAAGTTTTAATTGAAAATTCAGGAAATTTATAGGTAAAGGAATAAACTTGAGAGATTATTGATAACCCACTAAAGGCTGATAAAAAGCTGATTAATACTGCTTTCCAAGTAATAGATATATTTAAGGTGGATATTAATTGACAACCTTTAGTTAGTTCAATAATTCCTAAAATAAAATACTTTACTATGTCTTTTAGCAAGGAATCATGTATTAAATTAGACAGTAAAAGGTCGAAGTATTTGTTGTAACTAATTATATCTAACAGAACAGCAAAAAAAATTATGTAACCACCTATAGAAAGGGCTGTTCTTAAGGCATTTTCTATACTATTTTTTAATTTGCTACCGAAATTAACTATGTTAACAGATACCTCTTCCTTTCTAAAGCTAGAGCTCCTATATAAAGGTGCTGGCTTTAGTACAAGAGACATCATAAAACAAGATATGTAATTAGAAATTAAAAGCAAGTATCCTAGTTTTGGCATACTCATCATAGCAGTTGCTACCGAGCCTACAATAAAAAGAGGACTGGTATTAGAGGCAATGTTTAACAGTCTTTTCCATTCTTCTTTAGAAATTAAGTTTTTTTCATAGGTATCACATGCATATTTTGCCCCGAGAGGATATCCACAAAGAGCGCTAATTATTACAGAAAGGCTACATTTTGTAGATAATCTCAAGGGCTTGCATAAAAACTTTCCCAAAAGCTTAGAATAAATATTTATGCCATCGTAGTTTATTAATAAATTGCAGATAATTAGAAATGGAAAAATTGATGGAAATACAGCAGTAAAAAATATTTTGGATCCAAATAGGGTAGAGTTTATACACTGCTTAGGAAAACTAAGAAAATATATAATTATAGTGGTACATAAGAATACCATAATAGTATTATAATTTTTATGCTTAATAGTAAAATATGTTAATAGTAGAATAAATATTAAGATTATTATATAGAGTGATAACATAAGGCCCCCTAAAATAATTGCTACAGTAACAACTTAGCAATAGTTAAATTGCTAAGATTTTCTAGTACATAATTATATATTATTTATAGTGTTAGCTATAAGTAAATATTACTATGAATTAAAATAAATGGGGCTTGTTAAATAATCTTGATTGTAATTAATAGCTTTATTAATAATACTGTAGGCAGCTGTAGAAAGAATATCTAACTCTAACAGAGGATCTGTCATATTTTTATTTATTTTTGATATTATGTTTAAGTTTGAGTTCTTTTTTACCAATTTAAGTATTTCTGCACCCTTATTATTTAACCCTAAAACTCTTATATATGAGCAATCCCTTCGAATTAGCTCTTCTATGTTATACTTTTCAAAACCTATGAAATATTGGGCTAATAACCTACTTATGCGGGAATAAGTATATCGCTTAGTCTTAATATTTTGGATTAACTCATCTATGGATTGAGCAGAACTAATGAATTTAAATATTCTGTGATGAATACCCTCGTTAGCATCCTTTAAATTCAAAAAAGATTCTGGACCTTCAGTTAAACATTTATATTTAATATATTTAAACATTTTAGAGGGAAAGCAGAATTCATAATTTTCGCTTATAAGCTTCATAATAATATCATAAGAGCTTTGTGGTAGTTGATTTTTTATTATATCAAGGGATTTTTTTTCTTTTAAATGCTTTCTGATGGCAGTGGCACTAGAATAGTTTTCGCTAATTTTTTCTTCATTGTAATTGGAGCCTAAACGAGTAATTGTATAAGGTACGATTGAGGAATGATTTTTAATTAAACTCTTGCAATATTCTATTCCTAGTATGTTGTTAGAAGTAGAAAGTATATCTTCGTAATTATAATCATTTATATCCATTTTTGAATTATTAATAAATTTCATCAAAGCCATGCTTCTAGCTCGTGGGAAAGGGAGACCTAATTGTAGATATTCCTTTAACATTTTTCTATAAGCTTCTGGTTCATTAACTAGTATACTAGCAATGTTCATCAATGGAGAAATATTTCCGCATTCACTACCAAAACAAATAGAATCAATAACTGTCATATTATGTAATATGGATATAGCTCCATGGGAAAAGAACTCTGCAGAAGAAAGGGCGTATATAATGGGAAGTTCTATTACTAAATCTATTCCATTATTTAAAGCCATTTGAGTTCTTTTCCATTTATCAATAATAGCGGGTTCACCTCTTTGAACAAAATTACCGCTCATTAATGCCACCAGCCCGTCGCACTTTGTAATTTCTTTTGTTTTTTCAATTTGATATTTATGGCCTTGATGCAAGGGGTTATATTCACAAATTATAGCAGCTATATTCATTATAATTCACCTCGTAGTGCTGATTATTATTTAGATTTCTGAATAATAATGTTATAGTATTATTATAGCTTATCTAAGGAATAATTCACATAATAAGAATATTGCGAATATTGTTAACATTGCTAATTAAATAATATCTTAAGATTTTATATTTTTTTGTTGAAATATATATGTTCAGAGGAGTATATTAATTATAGTTGCATATTATTGAAAGGGGAAATGATTATGGAGTTAATGAAGGAAATCTGGAGAATGGCACGAGAAGATAAAAAGAAAATTGTGTTACCAGAGGGTGATGAAGAAAGAACTCTATTGGCTTGTGATAAGATAATTAAGAATGGTTTAGCAGAATTAGTGTTGATTGGCAATGTTGATAATATAAAGGCAAAGGCTAAAGAACTTGGAGCTAATATAGATTCTGTTACAATAGAAGATCCAGAGACTAGTGAAAGGACTCCTCTTTTTGCTAATGAATTTTATGAATTAAGAAAAAATAAAGGAATGACTTTAGAAAAAGCCGAAAAAATAGTTAGAGATCCCTTATATTATGGTACAATGATGGTTAAATTAGGATATGTAGATGGTATGGTATCTGGAGCAGTACATACTACAGGAGATTTGCTTAGACCAGGTTTACAAATAGTAAAAACAGCGCCAGGAGTTTCTGTTGTATCAAGCTTTTTCATAATGATGGTACCAGATTGCAAATATGGGGAAGAAGGTTTATTAGTATTTTCTGACTGTGCTGTAAATCCAAATCCTAATGCTGAGCAATTAGCATCAATAGCTATAGCAACAGCAGAAACTGCAAAAAAATTATGTAGCATTGAACCTAAAGTTGCTATGTTATCCTTCTCCACTATGGGTAGTGCAGACCATGAATTAGTAGAGAAGGTTAGAAATGCTACAGAAATTGCTAAGGAAAGAAGACCGGATCTTTTAATAGATGGAGAATTACAATTAGATGCAGCTATAGTACAGAAGGTTGCGGATCAGAAGGCATCAGGAAGTAAGGTAGCAGGTAAAGCAAATGTATTAGTGTTCCCAGATTTACAGGCAGGAAACATCGGATATAAGTTGGTTCAAAGATTCGCAAATGCAGAAGCTATAGGACCTATTTGTCAAGGCTTTGCAAAACCAATTAATGATTTATCAAGGGGTTGTAATTCTGACGATATAGTTAATGTGGTGGCTGTTACAGCAGTTCAAGCCCAAAAAGGTATATAAATCATTTGTGCAATTTTTTAAATAAATAAATTCATATAATATAGAATGAGGTGTGTTAAAATGAAAATTTTGGTTATCAACTGTGGAAGCTCATCATTAAAATATCAATTAATTGATATGACTAACGAGCAGGTGTTAGCTAAAGGTTTGGTTGAGAGAATTGGTATTGAAGGATCTAAGTTAACTCAAAAGGTAGAAAATCGAGACAAATATATTATTGAGCAGAGCATGAGCAATCATAAGGAAGCTATTCAAATAGTTATAAATGCATTGACTGATCCTGAAAATGGTGTTATTAGCAATATGTCAGAAATCAAAGCTGTAGGACACAGAGTGGTTCATGGCGGTGAAGCATATGCACAATCAGTTGTTATTGATGATGAGGTTATGAAATCCTTAAATGATTGTGTTAAGTTAGCTCCATTGCATAATCCACCAAATATAGTTGGTATAGAGGCTTGTAAGGCATTGATGCCTAACGTTCCTATGGTAGCAGTATTTGATACAGCTTTCCATCAAACAATGCCTAAGGAATCTTATATTTATGCCTTACCTTATGAGTTGTATGAAAAGAATGGAATTAGAAGATATGGTTTTCATGGTACATCTCACAAATATGTAGCAAATGAAGCTGCTAAGATGCTAGGAAAAGATATTAAGGATTTAAAAATTGTGACTTGTCATTTAGGTAACGGTGCTAGCATAACTGCGGTAAAAAATGGTAAATCCTTTGATACAAGCATGGGCTTTACTCCGCTTGAAGGATTAGTTATGGGTACTAGATCCGGGGATGTTGATCCTGCAGTATTAACTTATATTATGGAAGAACTAGGTTTATCAGCGAAAGAATTAGATGACCTTTTAAATAAGGAAAGTGGTGTATTAGGAATTTCAGGCGTTAGCAGTGACTTTAGAGATGTTGAAATTGCAGCAGCCGAAGGAAATGAAAGAGCGCAATTAGCTTTGGATATTTTCAATTACAGAGTTAAAAAGTATATCGGTTCATATGTAGCAGCAATGGATGGTATAGATTGTTTAGTATTTACTGCAGGACTTGGTGAAAATTCTCCTGAAACTAGAGAAGCTGTATGTGATGGCTTAAACTTCTTTGGAATTAAAATTGATAAGTCAAAGAATGCAGTAAAGGGTAAACAGGTAGATATTAGTGCCGCAGATTCTAAGGTTAAGGTCTTAATTGTTCCAACTAATGAAGAGCTTATGATAGCAAGGGATACATTAAGTCTTATAAAATAAATTATAAGACTTAACTTGACTTTTTTTAGGGGAGTTTATATAATAAATTGTGGTTACTCTGAATACTATTACGCTATAAGGAGTGAGAAGTAGCTCTGATTCAAGCTATGTGGTTTTTACTACATAATCCTATACAGTTGAGGAATATTTATTCCAGAGCACAAAAATATGTATATTGATGTAAAAGAATTAAATAACAATAAAAATTCTAACAGAGCTATTGATATTAACATAAGTTCTGGAGAAATATTTACAGGGAATTTAGAAGTAAAGGTAATAGACAATATTCATTTTTCAGCAACTATTCGAAAGTTAGAAAATATAATCTATCTAAATGGCCAGGTAAACGGAGAACTATCTTTACTTTGTTCTAGATGTTTAGAGAGATTTCAGTATTTATTAAATATTGAAATAGATGAAAAGTTTACACAGGTTCCTAGCGAGGAGGATGAGAATATCACCTTCCTTGATAGAGATAAAATTAATTTAATTGAACTATTAGAAAGCAATATTTTAATGTCTTTACCAATTAAAAAATTGTGTAATGAGGATTGCAAAGGTTTGTGCCAACAATGTGGTTGTAATCTGAATAAAAAGACATGTAATTGCAGCATCGGAAATGTAGACCCGAGGCTGGCAAAATTAAAAGAGTTGTTTTTTACAGATTAAGGAGGTGTAACAATGGGAAATCCAGCAAGAAGATTTTCAAAAGCAAGAAGAGATTCAAGAAGAGCTCAGACATTTAAACTTGGTTTACCAGGAATAGTAGAATGTCCACAATGCCATGAAATGAAGTTAACTCATAGAGTTTGTAAGAATTGTGGTTATTATAAGGGAAAAGAAATTATTAATCCAGAAAAGTAAAGAAAGTCTTTTGACTTTCTTTTATTTTAGATAAAATAAGGAAGAGGGAATGGTGTAAAATGAGGATTTCAGTAGATGCTATGGGCGGTGATCATGCTCCATCCGCTGTTGTACAAGGAACTGTTGAGGCATTAAAGGAACTTGATATACATATAACTATGACAGGACCGAAAGAATTATTAGAGCAAGAACTTAAGAAATATGAATATGATACAAGTAAAATTAATATAATTCATTGCACTGAAGTAATTAGTCCTAATGAACATCCGGTTATGGCTATAAGAAAAAAGAAAAATTCAAGCATATGCGAAGCTTTAAATTTGGTAAAAGCTAAGGAGTGTGATGCTGTAATATCTGCCGGCAGTACTGGAGCCCTTTTAGCTGGTGCACTTTTTATTATTGGTAGAATAAAAGGTGTAGAAAGACCTGCTTTAGCCCCTATTATGCCTGGGAAAAATGGTTCCTTTATGGTTATTGATTCTGGAGCTAATGCAGAGTGTAAACCCTCTAATTTATTGCAATTTGCCATCATGGGGCAAATTTATATGAGAGACGTTATGAACGTTGAGAATCCTTCTGTTGGTCTCATTAATATAGGAGCTGAAGAAGAAAAAGGTAATGAATTAACTAAAACCGCCTACAAATATCTAAAAGAGTCTAACCTAAATTTTGTTGGTAATGTAGAACCAAGAGATATTGCTACTGGAGATGTAGAGGTTTTAGTATGTGATGGCTTTGTTGGAAATACAGTACTAAAAATGTATGAAGGAGTAGCTTTTAATATTTTTGATATTCTTAAAAGTGAAATGATGTCTAGTACAAGAAATAAGATTGGTGCGCTTATATTAAAACCAATGTTTAAGAAGTTTAAAAAGAGGTTTGATTATAAAGAAGTAGGAGGAGCACCATTCTTAGGAGTTAATGGTATATGTATAAAAGCTCACGGTAGCTCCGATGCCAGAGCTATTAAAAATGCTATAAAGCAAGCATATACATTACACGAAAAAAGAGTTATAGAAAAAATAAAAGAAAGTATAACCAATAGCTTGACAGAGTAACATTAATATTGCACAATTATTGTATTGACGGTATTATGTCATTTATTTGTTTAGCAATAACTCAATAGGAGGTGATATATATGATTTTTGAAAAAGTTAGAGAAATCATTGCTGACAAATTAAGCCTAGATGAAGATGAAATAAAAATGGAGTCTTCTTTTGTAGATGATTTAGGAGCTGATTCATTAGATCTAGTAGAGCTAGTTATGGCACTAGAGGATGAATTTGATTTAGAAATTCCTGATGAAGAGGTAGAAAAGGTAACAACAGTTGGTGATGTAGTAGAATACATAAAATCTCACAGTGATGAGAATTAATTATCGAAGTCCCGGTTATTCGGGGCTTTATTATATTAAAGTTAAGATTTTTCTAGTTAAAAAGGAGCGTTTTTATGCAATTAGATAATTTTCTATTAGAAGAACTAGAGAGAAAACTAGATGTATGCTTTACAAATAAAAGATTGCTAAATATAGCAATTACCCATAGCTCCTATGCGAACCAAAGAAAAAACGTTAAGTATAATGAAAGATTAGAATTTTTAGGAGATTCAGTACTGCAATTAACTATTACAGAATATCTATTTCAAACTTTTGATGATAAATCTGAGGGAGAACTTACAAGATTAAGAGCTCTGATAGTTTGCGAAAATTCTCTTTATGAACTAGCTAAGCAGTGGGAATTAGGAAAGTACATATATATGAGTAAAGGTGAAGAGCTTACTGGTGGTAGAGAAAGAGTATCTATTTTAGCTGATTGCGTAGAAGCAGTGTTAGCTGCAATTTATCTTGATAAAGGCTTTGAGGAAGTTAAAAAATATATTTTGAAGAATTTTAAGGACATTATTTCCAAAGCTATAAATAACGAAATAATTTTAGACTATAAAACGAAGCTTCAAGAACTACTGCAAAAAAATGGAGAAGTGCAAATACAATATAATTTGATTAAACATGAAGGGCCTCCACATAGGAGAGAGTTTTTTGTGAATGTATCAGTCAACAACAAGCTTATGGGTCAAGGTGTTGGTTATAGTAAGAAAGAAGCGGAGCAAGCAGCAGCGAAGGAAGCAATAGAAAGATTGGAGGAAGTGCGTGAGTAAAAATCATTATATTATACCTCTATTTGTACCCCATGAGGGATGTCCTCATAATTGCGTATTTTGTAATCAAAATTCCATAACAGGATATACTGAAAGGGTGACTGTTAGCACAGTAAAAGCCACTGTAGAGGAATATCTAAAAACCATAAATAGAGATAATAGTATAATTGAAATTTCTTTTTTTGGTGGAACCTTTACTGCTATTCCTTTAGAGAAGCAAATTGAACTGCTAACAGTAGCAAAGTATTATAAGGATAAAGGATTGGTAGATTTTATTAGATTATCTACAAGGCCAGATTATATTGATGATTTAATATTAGCTAATTTGAAGAAGTTTTCTGTTGATATTATAGAACTTGGTGTACAATCAATGGACGATAAGGTTCTTAAATTATCAGGCAGAGGACATAGTAAAGCTGATACTGTTAATGCTTCCATAAAAATAAAAGAGTATGGATTTACTCTAGGACATCAAATAATGCTTGGTTTACCTGGAGATAGCTTTCAAAGTGATATTGAAACATGCTATGAAAGTTTAAAATTGAAGCCAGATATTTGTAGAATATATCCAGCTTTAGTATTGAGGAATACCCCCATGGAAATTATGTATGAAAGAGGAGAGTATAGACCTTACTCTTTGCAAGAAGCAATAGAAATTGGGAAAACAATATATTCGATATATAGCTTTCACAATGTTAAAATTATAAGAGTAGGATTACAGGCTACAGATAATATTGCTGAGGGTAGAGATATTATAGATGGACCTTATCATCCTGCCTTTAGAGAACTGGTAGAAGGTAGTCTTTTGTGTGATATGATAAAGGAGCAAATTGCAGGTTTAAAAGGTGAAGCTACCCTTTACATAAATCATAAATATATTTCAAAATTGTATACAAATAAAAAGCAATTTTTTAACGACATGAAAAGATATATTGCTACAGATAACCTTTTTGTTTTAGTAGATAACACTTTAGAAATCGGTGAAATAAGATTTGAGTATATGGATGAATGTTGGAAAATGTCGATAAAAGAGTTTATTTCAAATAAGGTTAAAGAAGGAAAAAAGTATATTTTATAGAATAATTATAATGTACTATTTTTTATAATTATTATAGGGGGAATATATTTATGGAAGTATTAAAAGTATCAGCTCAATCACAACCAAAATCTGTAGCCGGCGCTTTAGCAGCTGTATTAAGGGAAAATAATGCAGCTGAAGTGCAAGCAGTAGGTGCTGGAGCAGTTAATCAAGCAGTTAAAGCTATAGCAATAACGAGAGGATTTGTAGCTCCCAATGGGATTGATTTAGTGGTAGTACCTGCCTTCTCAGAAATAATTATTGAAGGTGAGGAAAGAACAGCAATTAAATTTATAGTTGAACCTAGATAAATAAAAAGAAACTCCATGCTCTGCATGGAGTTGTTTTTTTTTGATATTTGCTATAAACTATAAAAGTGATATTGTATGTTTATATGATTAAAATAGGGGTGTTTCTTCTATGAATTATAGAAAAAGGCAAAAATTATTAAGAGTTTTAGTTATATTCGTATTGATTGCATTTATATTAACATCAGTACTAGCATTTGTTAGTTAGGAGTGTATTTATGTTTCTTAAGTCACTTGAGATTAGAGGATTTAAATCTTTTGCCGATAAAACTGAATTAAAATTTAAAAATGGTGTCACTGCGGTAGTAGGGCCTAACGGTAGTGGTAAAAGCAATATTTCAGACGCTGTAAGATGGGTTTTAGGTGAGCAAAGTGTGAAGAGTTTAAGAGGCGGTAAGATGGAAGATGTTATTTTTGCCGGTACTATGTATAGGAAGGGACTTAGTCTTGCTCAGGTTTCCATAACTTTAGATAATAGTGACTACCAATTACCCATTGAGTTTTCTGATGTTACAGTGTCTAGAAGATTATACCGATCTGGTGAAAGTGAGTATTATATAAATAACACTCTTTGCAGATTAAAGGATATTCAGGAATTATTTATGGATACTGGTATTGGAAAAGAAGGTTACTCAATCATAGGTCAAGGTAAAATTGAAGCAATTTTAAGTGGAAGACCAGAAGAACGACGTAATTTAATTGAAGAAGCCGCTGGTATTGTTAAATTTAAAACTAGAAAAGAAGAAGCTCAAAAGAAACTTGCTAATACTGAGCAAAACTTAGTAAGAATTAATGATATTCTTTCTACTTATGAAGAGAGACTAGAACCTCTTAAAATTGAGCATGAAAAAGCTAAAAAGTTTTTAGAACTATCTGAACAGTTAAAGGAAAAGGAAGTATCTATATTAATTCATCTTATTGAAAAAAATGAATTGAAAATTAATGATTACAAAGCAAAAATATGTAAAATTGATGAGGAACTTAATAAATTACATCTACAGAAAGATACCATAAAGGATTCTTTGGATAAACTGCAAAAAGAACTTGAGGATCATGAGCAACAAAGTATAAATGATAAAGAAAATTATTATAGTTGCTTGAATAATAAGCAAAGTATAATTTCAGAAAATCAAGTTATTACTGAAAGAATATCTACGCTAAATGATTACATCGAAAGATATGAAAAGGAAAAAGAAGAAATTATTCAAAAGCTTAATATCTTAAGTGAGCAAAGAAATAATTTAGAAATTCAGTTAAGAGAGCATCAAATTGATAAGAATAAGAATGATGAAAAGATAAAAAGCTTAGAATTTTCTTTAGAAGAAATAAATAAGGAAGTAAATCTTGGAGAAGAAACTTTAAACACTTACAATCAAGAACTTATTGAGTTGCTTAGAAGAATTTCAGAGTCCAAAAATCAAATTACATCAGCTAAAATAAATCAAGAAAATTTAAATAAAAGGCAAGAACAGCTGAAGGCACAATATGAAAGCTTTAACACATCTCTAACAATAAATACTACAACTATTAGTGAATTAGAGAAGGAGCTAATAAAGCTAAAAGAAGAAATTTCTAAAGGTGAAAATAGGATAAAAGAATATAAAAAGCAAGTATCTATTATATCTAAAAATTATGCAGATATAGAAAAGGTTTATAAGGAAATTTCTTCAAACAACAATAGATTAGAGGCTAACCATAATGCTTTAATAAATTTAGAAAAGCATTATGAGGGTTATAATCGAGCAGCAAAGGCTTTGATGATGAATATTGAAAATAATAAAATTCCTGTGGCTAAAGATAAAACATTTTTACTGGGTAACATAATTAAGGTTCCTGATCATCTGGTGGATGCTATAGAAGTGGCTCTTGGTGGAGCAGTATCTGATATAATAACCGAAGATGAAAATATAGCCAAAGCCTTAATTGAACATTTAAAAGCTAATAATTTAGGTAGAGCTACTTTTTTACCATTAAATATTATTGAGGGCAAGAAGATAAAAGTAGCAGAAGATATAACTAAGATGGAAGGTTATATTGGGATAGCCAGTGAGTTGATTGGATACAAAAAAGAATTTGAGGCTGCTGTAAATTATGTTTTGTGTAGAACTATTATATGTAATGATATGGACAACGCTTTAAAAATAGCTAGAAGAGCTTCTTTTACTTTTAAAATAGTTACCTTAGCAGGAGATGTGGTTAATCCAGGGGGCTCCTTGACTGGAGGAAGTCAGCAAAGAAAATCAGCCAATATTTTAGGCAGGAAGAAAGAAATTAAGGATTTAGAGATAAAAATCGAGGAAGGTAAGGATAGGCTTACTAATCTGAGTGTAGAGCTAGAGTCTCTTAAGTCTAGGTTAAAAGAATTAGATAATTTAATACTTAATGAAAAGGATCAGATTCATTTCAATGAAATTGATATTACTAAAGTTCAAGGTAGAATTTCAGCTATATTAGAGGATTCGGAAAAGTTAAAGAAAAATGCTAAAGTTATTTACCAAGAGATTCAGTCTATAGAAGAAAAATTGCAACAGTATGATGGAAGTATTATTAATATAGAAAATCAAATAGATATCTGTGAGAAGAAAGAAAAAGAGATACGAAGTTCTATAGACCAGTTACAAACAGCTACAGAGCAAAAACGAAAAGAAATAGAAACAACCAAGGAAGAATTAATAAAGCTTAAAATTGACAAAGCCCAAAGGGATGAAGTGTTAAACAATAAGATTAGGGAACTAGAAAGAATAGCTAAGGATATTGAAAACTATATTAGTCGAAAAGAACAGTTGCTAGAAGAAATTAATCAGGCTAAGCAGTCCATCGTAGAAAGTAGTGAAGTGGTTAAAAATAATAATATTAAATTAGAGGAGTTAAGTGATAAAGTAAAGGCTTTAGAAGAAAAGTTTAAGGAATATGAAGTAATAAAAATAGAGTTAAAAGACAATATAAAAAAGAAGAATCAGGAAAATGAAGAGTTAGTAAGGTCTATTTCTATAAAGGATTCAGAAAAACATAGGCTAGAATTAAATATGACTAAATATGAGTCGGATAAAAGTAATTATATAGGAAGGCTAAATGATGAATATAATCTTACATTAGCAGAGGCTCAAAAATATAAAAGGGAAATTAGCAATTCCGAAGAAGTTAAGAGAGAAGTTGCAGAATTAAAGGCTGAAATTACAGCTTTAGGTGTGGTAAATGTTGGAGCAATAGAGGAATATGAACAGCTTACAGAAAAATATAACTTTATGTCTAGCCAAAGGGAAGATTTAACTAAAGCTATAAATGAGCTAAATGATGTAATAAATGAGATGATTTCTAAAATGAAAGAGATTTTCAATGAAAACTTTCAAAAATTAAGAGGATACTTTAATGAAACCTTCAGAGAGTTGTTCAAAGGTGGAAGTGCAGATCTTATTTTAGGTGAGGGGGATGAATTAAGCGCTAACATAGATATTAATGTTCAACCTCCAGGTAAGAAGCTTCAGAATATAAATTTAATGTCTGGAGGAGAAAAGGGGCTTTCTGCTATAGCTTTACTTTTTGCAATTTTGAAAATGAAACCAACTCCCTTCTGTATACTTGATGAAATAGAAGCTGCTTTAGATGATGCTAATGTTGCTAGATATGCAGAGTTTCTGAAAAGTTTCTCCAAAAACATACAGTTTATTGTAATTACTCACCGAAAGGGTACCATGGAAGTTAGTGATGTGTTATATGGTGTTACCATGGAGGAAAAAGGTGTATCAAAAGTAGTATCAGTGGATTTATCAAAAGCTTAGGAGGATGTTATTATGTTTGGAAATTTTTTTGATAAACTGAAAAGTGGCTTGTCTAAGACAAAGTCTTCCTTTACAGACAAAATCAGCGAAGTGTTAAAATTTACAGTGAGTATAGATGACGACATGTATGATGAATTGGAAGAATTGCTTATAACAGCTGATATTGGTATGAATACTACAATGGAAATAATAGAAAATTTAAAATTAAAAATTAAAGAAAAAAAGCTTAAAGACCCAGCTGGAGTTAAGGATTTATTAAAAGAAGTAATTACTGAGCAGCTTCAATCTAGCAATAAGAAAGATCTTGTTGCTGGTACACAAAATGTACTATTAATAGTTGGAGTTAATGGAGTAGGAAAAACAACATCTATCGGTAAGATTGCCAATCTTTATAAAAGTAAAGGAAAAAAGGTGTTGTTAGCAGCAGCAGACACTTTTAGAGCTGGAGCCATAGAGCAGTTAGAAGTATGGAGTAAGAGATCAGGTGTAGATTTAATTAAACAGCAAGAGGGAGCAGATCCAGCTGCAGTTGTTTTTGATGCTATACAAGCTGCAAAAGCTAGAAAGGTAGACTTACTAATATGTGATACTGCTGGTAGATTGCATAATAAGAAGAATCTAATGGATGAGCTATCAAAGATTAATAG
>DGDR01000149.1 GCA_002385545.1 Clostridium sp. UBA3947 | reverse complement strand
ATTAAAGCAATGTAATATAAAAAATAACAGGGGCATCTATCCCTGTTATTTTAATAGACTTATCATGGCATCTAGAGCTAATATATACCCATTAAGTCCAAAACCACTTATTATACCTACTGAAGCTGCTGCGGTTACAGACTTACTTCTAAATTCATCCCTAGCATGTATGTTGCTAATATGAACTTCAATACAAGGAAGCATAACGGATTTTAAGGCATCGTATATGGCATAACTATAATGTGTATAAGCACCTGGATTAATAATTATTCCTTGATAATTATTATAAGCACCTTGTATATAATCAATAAGTTGGCCTTCACTGTTACTTTGTACTATATCCACTGACAAATTTCTTTTTTTAGCCTCATCCTTAATTAGTGAACATAAGTATTCATAATCCTTATCACCATATATGTTTTTTTCCCTTATTCCAATAAAATTAATATTGGGACCATTGATAATTAAGATTTTCAAATTACCCCCATCTCCTTACATTGAATCAATATTTTATCTATGGTTTTATCTAGGCTATCTATATTCATTATTTCTACATCACAGGAGCCTTTATACAGGTGTATTCTTTCTTTATATAAAGCCCATATAGATTCCTTTTTATTTTCTAACAATGGTCTAGTTGAAATTTTTATATCTTTAATTATATATTCTGGAGGCCTATTAATAAAAAATATTACTCCCTTTTCTTTTAAATGGCTTATGTTCTTTTCTCGTTTAATAACTCCTCCGCCTGTAGAAATAATTAAATTATCTCTATAGGCTACCTCCTTAACAATATCACTTTCTATATCTCGAAAATAATCCTCACCTATGAGAAACAATTCAGAGATTTTTTTACCACTGGTTTCTTCTATCAAATGGTCAGTATCAATAAATTTTCGCTTTAATTTAAATGCCAATTTTCTGCCTATAGTTGTTTTACCGCTACCAGGCATACCTATTAACACTATGTTAGTTTTATCTAATATCATTTTAATTAGAAACCCCTTTGCAATAATTCCTTATAGATTTTATCAATAACTTCTTCTTTAACTTCTATCTTATTCCAAATAGATTCAGCCCATACCGCTTGACTTACCAACATAAGAAGACCATTGGAGTGTTTAATATTATATTCCTTAGCATATGACAGCAATTTAGTTTCAAGAGGATTATAAATTAGATCAAACACAAATTTAAAGCCTTTTATAAAATCCCTATCAACGGGACACTGATCCATATTGGGATGCATACCAACAGGAGTACAATTTACCAATATGTCCTTTTTTGTTACAGAGATTAGTTCATCATACAAAATAATCTTATGATTAGTGCATTTTCGGTTGCATATTTTATTTTTATTTCTAACAACTATTGTAATATCCTTGCAATGCCTGTCTTCTAGATATTGAATAACTGCAGCTGATGCTCCCCCGCTACCTAGGACTATGGCACTAGAATCTTCTATAGACACATTATGCTTTTTAAAGGTCATATCAATTCCGTTATAATCAGTATTATATCCCTTAGCATCTCCGTTCTCAATGGAAACAGTATTAACAGCACCAATAGCCTTGGCCTCAGCACTTATATGGTTTAAGTATTGCATTATATCGATTTTATAAGGAATAGTTACATTAAAGCCTTTTAAGTTGCAATTTTTCATGAAAAATTTTAATTCATCTTTTGGTAGTGGATAAAGTCTGTAGCTTCCTTCGATTCCATAATATTTAAATATTAATTGATGTATTTCTGGTGATATACTGTGGCCTAGTTTTTCACCTATTAAACCGAAAAAATTCATTCTAGAAACCTCGCTTATACTATAATTGAGATTGAAGCTTTTTACTTTCCTCCATAATTGCTTTTAATATTTCACTAATATACGTTTTATAGTTGTGATTTTTTACAAGCTTTAAGTTACTTTCAAGAACTTGCTGTTCTCTTTCTAAATTTAAAATTTCCATATTTCTTTCTTTTTTATATAGACCAATTTTTTTTGAAAGATCTAATCTTTTCTCTAGGAGTTCAACCAATTTCTTATCTATTAAATCTATTTCACTTCTGTATTCCGTTAATTGTGTCATTTTTCCTTCTCCTTTAACATAAATCTTTTAGTTAAACGATATTTTTCCACCTAAACATATGAAGTCCTCATAAAAATGGGGATAGGATTTTTCTATTGCTTTGTAATCTTCTATTATCACAGGATTTTCACAAACTAATGAAGCAATAGTCATTGACATTGCTATACGATGGTCATTCCATGATTTAACTTTACCGCCTTTCAAAGCTTTAACACCATTTATAATTAGTGAGTCTTCTTGCTCTATAATGTTTGCTCCTAAAGCATTTAATTCTGTAGTTACTGCATGAAGCCTATCACACTCTTTAATCCTTAATCGGGATGCATTATATATAATGGTTTGACCTTGGCTCACCGATGCTAGAACTGATAAAATTGGCACTAAATCTGGTACTTGAGATGCATCTATTTTAGTGGCTGTTAATTTGGATTTTACTGCTTTAACCCCACTTCCATCTTCTGTTATGTTACCGCCCATTGCTTTAACTATATTTATAAATTCTTTATCTCCTTGAAGAGAATTTTTATTCAAATTAGCACACTGCACTTCACCCCTTAGCAAACCTGCAGCGAGAAAAAAGGCAGCCTGTGAGTAGTCACCTTCAACAGTATACTCTTTTGGAATATATTTTTGCCCTCCTTTTATAGAGAACTTTTCATAATTATAATTATCAATATTTACACCGAATTCTTTTAAAACATCTATGGTTAAATCCACATATGGTCGAGATTCTAATTTACCTTTCACTATTATATTTGAATCACTGTTAAGAAGAGGTAGAGCGAACATTAAACCACTTATAAACTGAGAGCTTACATTTCCTTGAATATAAAAATTACCTGGTTTTAATAAGCCCTTTACCTCAAGAGGAAGCATACCATTATTATTTTTATAATAAATCCCCTGTTCATCCATAATATTATAGAATGGGGTTAAAGGTCTTTCTACTAGCTTTCCTCTACCAGTGAAAGTTACAGCTTCTTCTTGAAGCATAGCAACAGGAATTAAGAATCTTAAGGTTGAGCCACTCTCATTGCAGAATAATTCAGTTTCTAAACGCTTAACCTTAGGAGTTCCTTTTACATTAATCTCCTTTTCTCCAATATTAATAGTAGCACCTAAAGATTCCAGAACACCTGCTGTAGCTTTAATGTCCTTTGATAAGTTGATATTTTTTATAATACTATTTCCATCTGCTAATGCAGCACATATTAGAGCTCTGTGGCCAATACTTTTCGAAGAAGGTGTATTCACTTTTCCCTGTAAGGTACATTTATTCTTTACCTCAATATAGTTCATTTTAATTTTCATCCTCTCCTAAAAATTGGGCTACATCAGCTAATTTAACCTTCTTAATGTATCCCTCGCCTATATCGCTTATAAGAACAAAATTTAGTCCGTTATCCAGTACCTTTTTATCCTTATTAATTATATTAAGTAAGTCATTTATATTTACTGGAAGCTTATATGGAAGTTTATACTGTAATAAAACTTCCTTTATCTTTTCGCTACAACCGTTATTAGTTAAGCCTAATTTTTCTCCTATTTTGCTAATAGAATACATTCCCATGGCTACTGCTTCACCATGAGTATAAGTTTTATAATCATAATATGCCTCGATTCCATGACCTAGGGTGTGTCCGAAATTAAGTAACATTCTTTCGCCAGTATCCTTCTCATCTTTCTCTACAATTTCTTTCTTAATATTGCAACAAGTATAAATGATGTATTCAATGTGATTCAAAATTTCAGTTTTATTTTTATATTTAAGAAGATTATTGAAAAGAACTTCATCCTTTATAAGTCCGTACTTTATTACTTCAGCCATTCCATCATAGAAAAATCTATCATCTAGACTTAATAAAACCTGTGGGTCAATAATTACGGCGTGAGGGTGATAAAAATTACCTACTAAATTTTTACCTCGTTCCAAATTTACAGCTACCTTCCCACCTATACTGCTATCTACTTGCGCTATAACAGAGGTTGGTATTTGAATGTATTTTATTCCTCTTAAAAATGTAGCCGCAGCAAATCCAGTTATATCACCTACCACACCTCCACCTAAAGCTATAAGCAAGCTATCTCTATTTACTGAAAAGTCCAACAATTTATTGTAAATATAAACTAAGGAGTTGATGTTTTTAGTTTCTTCCCCTGGCTCAAGAATAATAAAGTTTACATCAAAATTCTTGTTAGATAAGTTATTTTTAAGAGTTTCACCATAATAGTTATAAACATTTGTATCTGTTATAACTACAATGTTTTTTGAATTGAATAATTGGCTAATTAATTCCCCTGTTTTATTTATCAATCCATTTTCAATGTATATATTATATTTGTGTTGTGACAGTTTTAGTTGAATACTTTGCACTACTCCAACTCCTTTCTTCTATTACTAGCACTTCTAAATGCCTGTAAAAGCTTTTTATCATCATCATTCATTATTGCAACTTTAAGATCCAGTAAATCCGCAATAAAGCAATCAATAATATCTATTACATTTTCCTTATTAGTTTTGATTAATTCTAACCAAAGAGAACTATTTAAAGCAGCCACTCTTGTAGCATCTTTAAAACTACCACCAACTAGACTCTTTAAGTTTTTTTCAGTAGTAGAGCAATTAATTAAAGATACAGCAATAAGGTGGGGAAGATGACTGGTATAAGCAATAATTCTGTCATGCTCCTCAGCAGAAATTAAAATAGGTTTTTTGCAACCTATTGCAACAATTAAGTTTTCTATGAACTCCAATGTCTCTTTTTTATTATAATTAGTAGGAGTAAGTAGGTAATTTGCATTTTCAAAAATAGACTCATCTGCATTTGCGAATCCAGCTAGCTCTTTGCCAGCCATTGGATGACCTCCCACAAACTCTAAATCACTTCTTAGTATCTCATTAATTCTTGTAATTATATTAGCCTTTAACCCGCAAATATCAGTAATTATGGAGCCGGATCTAAAGTGGGCCATGTTTTTTTCTATAAATTTAATTGTATCTTCAGGGTAAAGAGCCATAATTATTAGATTACTTTCAGATAACATATATGTTGTTTCTAAACCAGAAAAATCAATTACCTTAGCCTCTTCTGCTTTTTTTAGAGTAGCTAGGTCCTTATCGATAGCCCATAGATGTTTAGGGTTTAATTTTCTTAAGGCTTTTGCAAATGAGCCACCGATAAGTCCTAATCCAACTATTGTGATATTAAAGCCACTTAAATCCATACTCTTATTCCTGAATTTCCTTATTAACGATCTTGGATAAATCTCTAATTGAATCCATCAATACAGCAAATTTTTCTGGTTTAATTGATTGCTCTCCATCACTGAAGGCGTTAGCAGGATCATGATGCACTTCTACAGCAATACCGTCGGCTCCCACTGCTATAGCTGCCCTAGACAATGGTTCTACCATCCACCATTTTCCGCTACCATGGCTTGGGTCCACAATAACAGGTAAGTGACTAAGTTTCTTAATTGCTAATACAGCACTTAAATCTAATGTGTTTCTTGTATAGGTTTCGAAGGTTCTAATTCCTCTTTCACATAGTATTACTTTTTCATTACCTTCTGCCATGATATATTCAGCAGACATTAATAATTCTTCAATAGTGGCGCTAAGTCCTCTTTTTAATAATACAGGCTTGTCTGTTTTACCTACTTCTTTAAGGAGATCGAAATTCTGCATATTTCTTGCACCTATTTGAATTACATCTACATATGGCAAAGCAGATTCTATTTGACTAGGTGCCATAATTTCTGTTACAACTGGTAAACCTGTTATAGCGCTAGCTTTTTTAAGAAGTTTAAGTCCTTCCTCCTTTAGCCCCTGGAAGCTGTATGGTGAGGTTCTTGGTTTGTATGCTCCTCCTCTAAGGAAGGTAGCTCCTGATTCCTTAACAGCTTTTGCAATAGTTAGCAGTTGTTCTTCACTTTCTACAGAACAGGGACCGGCAATAACAGCAAGTTTATTTCCACCTATTTTTCTACCTTTAACATCAATAATTGTATCTAATGGATTAAACATTCTACTAGCTCTTTTGTAAGGACTTTGAACTCGCATTACTTTTTCTACGCAATCTTCTAGTTCAAATATACCTACATCAATAGCACTAGTATCACCTACGGCGCCAATAATACAGCAACTGTTTCCTTCACTAATATGGACAGTGCAACCAAAACTTTCAACCCTCTTTTTAATCTTATTAATATCATCCTTTGTAGCATCTTTCTTCATAATTATTACCATATTAAAACCCCCTTTTTTGTAATAAAAAAAGACTCAAAATGAGTCTTCAAAAAGTGTATGTAGGACCCATTTTAATAAAAACTATGAATTTTTTGTGCAACAAAAGTAACCAAAGTTATAATAATAGCTTTGGCTAAAATAATATAAAGTATTAACTTGTTGCATAACCATAGTTTTCATAAAATATCCCTCATTTATCTATTTACTTAATAAATGTTTGTATAATTATACCACTCTGTATTTAATTATGCAATACAAATTATGTTAAAAATAGTCTAAAATTTATTATA
>DGDR01000233.1:2821-3428 GCA_002385545.1 Clostridium sp. UBA3947 | reverse complement strand
ACAGTTTTTGTAGACAAATGGCAGTAATCGTAGGTACAATTGCAAGTAAAGGATAATATTGGGGATGGTGGTATTAAAACGGAAAATTGTTAAACGAAGTAGTGAGAAATTAACATAGGATTAAGTTATTATAGATATCCAACTCCAACTATTAATTTATAAGCAATCAAAAATCGTTGAAGATTCGATATTTTGATCACTTATAAATTAAGTTTGCGTAAGGATATCTGAAGGGTCTAAGGAAAGAATCCAATTTCAATAACTAGTTTTTATCTCCTATATTAAAATTAAGCTTTGAAATTGGATATCTATATGTGGGAGGACTAAGAGTGAGTTATAAAAAGAACTTAGTGAAGCAGCATGACGCTACAGATTGTGCAGCAGCGTGCCTCGCTACGGTATGTATGTACTATAAAAAAGAAATTACCATAACAAAGTTGAGAGATGTATTAGGTACGGACATAAAAGGTACAACCTTAAAGGGATTAGAAGATGGAGCAAGAGGACTAGGTTTTGACACAAGGGCTATCAGAGTGGACAAAGAAGGTTTTAAAAGTAAATATACTTTACCGGCTATAGCCCACGTTATAACCAAAGAAGGCTTAAG
>DGDR01000233.1:977-2599 GCA_002385545.1 Clostridium sp. UBA3947 | reverse complement strand
AAAGAAGAAATAGATGAGTTTTTTAAGAGATTTGATGGCATACTCTTATTACTTATACCAAACAATGAATTTGTAGTAGAGAAAAATAACAGTGGCAGTATTTTATCAAAGTTTATAAGCTTACTAACTCCTCATAAGTCACTGTTTATATATAGTATTATAGCATCAATAATACTAACTGTATTAGGAATAGCCTCATCCTTTTTTAACAAGATATTGATGGATGAAATATTGCCTTATAGCTTAAAAAATCAATTGACTATATTTAGTATAGGATTTTTAATATTAGGATTAACCCAAATATTAATTTCAGCTATTAGGCAGCATATGCTGCTTTATTTGTCCCAAAAAATAGATATTCCATTGCTGTTAGGGTACTTTAAGCATGTATATAGACTGCCAATGAAGTTTTTTGCTTCAAGAAAAGTTGGAGATATTCTTACAAGATTTAGTGATGCTTTTACTATTAAAAACATCCTAACCTCAGTTTCTCTTTCATTAATTATAGATATTATACTAGCAGTGGTTTCTGCAGTAATACTTTCAATAATGAATAAGTCACTATTTATGGTGGTATTAATACTAACAGCTATAAGCGCGGCTTTAGTTTATATATTTAAGGGGCCATACAAGAAAATTAATATAGAGCAAATGGAAGCAGGATCTAGATTAAACAGTACCATTATTGAAAGCTTAAAAGGTGTTGAAACAATAAAGGTACAGGCAGCAGAAGAGAAAATTATGGACAAGCTTGAAGGTGAATATATAAGGAATTTAAAGATTGCTTTTAAGGAGGGAGTCTTGTCTAATGTACAAGGTTCCGTGGCTTCGGTAGTTTCCAACATAGGTAACCTGGTGCTAATGTACTTAGGAGCAAGAATGGTTATAGATGGAGATATAACTTTGGGAAGCTTAATGGCCTTCACATCTCTATCTGGTTATTTTATGGAACCAATCGGAAGGCTTATAAGTTTGCAACTTGAGATACAGGAAGCAAGTATCTCTCTTAAAAGAATTTCTGAAATATTTGAGGTGGAAAAAGAACAAGAACAGGATAAGGGCATAAAGATTGATGGTATAGAGGGAGATATTGAATTAAATAATATAACCTTTAGATACGGTAGCAGATCCCCGGTTTTAAAGGATGTAACAATTAAAATTCCAAAGGGAAAGAAAGTTGCCTTGGTTGGGGAATCGGGTAGCGGAAAGACCACAATATCAAAGCTGTTACTGAAGTATTATGTACCAGAGGAAGGAAAGATAAACATTGGAGGCTATGATATAGAGGAGCTTGATATTTACTCGTTAAGAAAGAATATAGCCTATGTGCCTCAAAATGTAGAATTGTTCTCTGGAAGCATACGAGAAAATGTAACTTTAGGTAGTGAGAATGCTAGCTATCAAGACATAAAGATTGCTTGTGAAAACGCCGGGTGTAATTCCTTTATAGAAAAGCTTCCAGCAAAGTATGATACCTTCTTAGAAGAAGCAGGCGGGGGATTATCTGGTGGTGAGAAGCAGAGATTAGCTTTAGCTAGAGCCTTTATAAAAAAATCAGACTTTTTAATACTGGACGAAGCTACAAGTAACTTAGATTTTATAAGTGAAGCAAAAATATACGA
>DGDR01000233.1:0-620 GCA_002385545.1 Clostridium sp. UBA3947 | reverse complement strand
ATTATATGTTAGTCAAGTTGGAAGCATTGAGCCTAAGGAAGCTATTACGGATGGTGCAGAAAAAGAAGACAACCATATGAAGGCTGCAGAAGAATATACAGAAGAAAATATGGAGGGCGAAGAAATTGAATACAATTGAAAAAATAATAGTTAGAGAGAATAAAACCCTAAAATTAAATAATGTGCTTATAAGAGAAGTAAGTGAAAATGAACTTATGGATATAAACACAATATCCTACATGATGGATAGCTACATAAAGACAAAGGGTAACGCTGCAGTAGGACCAATGATAAATTATACCACTACAAAAGTAGAAAATGAGCAGATGAAGCTTGTTTTAAAGCTTATGGTGCAGCTTAAAAACCCTATCGTAAATATGGAAAAGCCTTATGAATTTAAATCTCAAATAAGAGTTCCAAACTGTCTCTTTGCAAGGTTTAATGAGAAGGAAGAAAACCTTCAGTTTGCCTATTCAAAGCTGCAGTTACATGCCTTTGAAAATGATATTAAGCTAAAGGGAGATAGTTATACGATATTTGTGGATCAAAAGGAAAATAGCATGGTAGCAGATGTATTTATGGAGGTAGAAAAGGGAGGCGAAGGCCTTGGCGGTATATAA
>DGDR01000010.1 GCA_002385545.1 Clostridium sp. UBA3947 | reverse complement strand
TATATTCCTAAGCCTTATGAACAGATGACATATCCATGCCAGAAAATACAAATAGATGTTAAATACGTGCCTGCCGCTTCTCTTGTTAGTGAGGCTAAATACCAAAAGTTTTATCAGTATACTGCTATTGATGGATTCTCTAGATAGCATTATGTTGAGGCATTTGAAGAACACAGCACCTATTCTTCCATGGTTTTTCTACAACTGTCTATTGAATAAGTATGGTGTAACCTATGTTTGACAAATCAATAAATTACAACTCTACATTATATGCCATTACCTTACTCTCACTATTGACCAATTGTCCTATTTAGCATAAAATAAACTCGCGAGAAAATATTTATTTACACCCACTAGAATCAGTAAAGGAAGAAGGAATAATATGACACTAAAAGATTTAAAAATTGGAGAAACAGCAGTCATCACTAAAGTCAATGGTGAAGGTGCTTTGCGTCAACACCTTCTAGATATGGGTGTAATCCCAGGTGCAGAAATTACTATAGTCAAATTCGCACCCTTGGGAGATCCTGTGGAAATTATAATTCATGGTTATGCACTGACCTTGAGGCTGGATGATGCCGCAAAAATCGAAGTAAAACCGTCATCAGAGCCTATGGAGAAAATAGAAAAGAAACGTCCCACTGGTAAGACAGAACATCCTACTCTTGGGGAACATGGAAGACTTCATCCTGAAGGTAGTGGCAATCCCTTGCCAGAAGGATCAATTTTAACCTTTGCTCTAGTTGGTAATCAAAACTGTGGCAAGACTACCCTTTTTAATCAGCTTACCGGCGCTAATCAACATGTTGGGAATTTTCCTGGGGTAACGGTAGACCGAAAGGACGGAGTTATCAAAGGGTATCCTAACACTCTGGTTACAGATTTGCCTGGAATATACTCCATGTCCCCTTATAGTAACGAAGAGATAGTATCCCGTAATTTTGTTTTAAATGAAAAACCAAAGGCAATCATCAACATTGTTGATGCCACAAACATAGAACGTAACTTATATCTTACTATGCAGCTACTGGAAATGGACATTCCTATGGTAATTGCTCTCAATATGATGGATGAATTGACAGCTAACGGTGGAACCATAGATGTGAACACTATGGAAGCAATGCTAGGGGTTCCTGTTGTACCCATTTCCGCATCAAAAAATCAAGGAATAAGCGAGCTTGTAAACCACGCTATTCATGTGGCAAAATATCAAGAAGCCCCTTTGCGTCAGGATTTCTGTGACAAAAAAGATCAAGGTGGCGCAGTTCACCGCTGTCTACATGGTATTTGTCATCTCATTGAGGATCATGCTCATAGCGCCAACCTTCCCCTTCGCTTTGCTGCAAGCAAGGTAGCTGAGGGTGATGCTTTGGTTATGTCACAGCTTGAGCTAGATCAGAACGAAAAGGACACTATAGAACATATTGTTTCACAAATGGAAAAGGAAAGAGGCCTTGACAGAAGCGCAGCCATTGCAGATATGCGATATGCTTTCATTAAGAAAGTATGCGATCTTTCCGTTATAAAACCTAAGAAAAGTAAAGAAAGCATCAGAAGTGAAAAAATTGATAGGATTCTTACAGGTAAATGGACAGCCATTCCATTATTTATTATGATTATGGGAATTGTTTTCTGGCTAACCTTCGATGTAATTGGAGGCACCATTCAAGGTTGGTTAGAGCTTGGTATTGAAGAACTAACTGGCCTTGTGGAACAGGGCTTAAAGGCTATGGCTGTTAACGATGCTATGCAGAGCCTTGTGATTGATGGTATTTTTGCAGGAGTTGGAACAGTTTTAAGCTTTCTACCTATTATTGTTACCCTGTTTTTCTTCCTTTCACTACTTGAAGACAGCGGCTATATTGCCAGAGTTGCCTTTTTTATGGACAAGTTGCTCCGAAAAATCGGACTTTCTGGAAGAAGTATAGTGCCAATGCTAATTGGATTTGGTTGTACTGTTCCAGCAGTTATGTCTACTCGTACCTTGCCAAGTGAGCGAGATAGAAAAATGACAATCCTGCTCACACCTTTTATGAGTTGTACTGCAAAACTACCTATATACGCCTTTTTCGTTGATGCCTTTTTCCCAAAATACAAGGCACTTATAATGATTGGCCTTTACTTTCTAGGCATTATCGTTGCCATCCTAGTGGCCCTACTATTTAAGGGTACATTATTCAAGGGTGAGGCTGTGCCCTTCGTTATGGAATTGCCTAATTACCGTATGCCAAGTCCTCAAAATGTGGCTCAGCTTCTATGGGAAAAGGCTAAGGACTTTTTACAGAGAGCCTTTACTATCATTTTAATTGCTACTGTTGTAATCTGGCTCCTACAGAGCTTTGATCCATATTTCAATCTTGTTGAAAATCAACAGGACAGCATCCTTGCCATCATAGGAGGATGGCTCACAGTGATTATGAAACCCCTTGGACTTGGAGATTGGAGAATATGTACCTCCCTAATCACTGGATTTATGGCAAAGGAGAGCGTTGTATCTACTATTCAAATTCTCTTTGGTCAAGATGTAGCTACCATAATGACCCCTGCAGCTGCAGCATCCCTTTTAGTGTTCTCACTGCTTTACACTCCTTGTGTAGCAGCCATTGCTTCAATTAGAAGGGAGCTTGGTAAGAAGTGGGCAGTTGGAGTAGTTCTATGGCAGTGTTTCGTGGCTTGGTGTGCTGCTTTGATTGTATATCTCGTTGCCAATCTTATTTAGATATATTATATAAATAAAAATAAGGGTTCTTAACGTTACCTTATATGGCAAAATGGCCAAACTGTAGGATTAGCGTTCGAGAACCCTTTGTTTATTATATAGTTTAAGGCAAATCCTTTATCTTATTATTGCTCCTATTTTGATTATGTTTTCTTATCAAAAACCGTATTATATTTGTCATAATGCATACTAAAAGCTCTATCACTAAAGTTACTAATGTTATTACAATTATGTCCACGTTCGTATCCTTATGTATTATCCCATTCGGTCTACCTATATCATAGATATATTTAGGATGATAAGCATGTATAAGAACCGGATATATAGGAATTGTAACTATCCAACAACAGATACTTTTCACTAAATAAAACTGACCTAGGAAAGTAATAACTACTGTGGAGATGTAAAAAATATCAAAGAACTCAAGGACAATATATGTTTTGCATCCTAACACTGATGGTGCTAGGATAAAATGAATAATATAAAGAAGTATTTGAAAGAGCAATGCATACCCAAGCTTAATTCCAAGTCTTTTTAGCTTGTCCATATAAATTTACTCTCCATTTCTTTTCCATACTAAATTTATAAAAATATAATTTCAATCAAATAATTAATGCTATCTATTATTTAATTTTCACCCTATCTTTCAGTCAACGTACAATTTATATTTTTGTAATAATTTAGCACAGAAAACGTTATATGTCAACAATATTCAATATATCTGGTATCTAGCTATTTTAACCTTCTCCACACTATCATCTGCCTTGTCTTCGTAAAGGGTTCTTTCCCATGTATAACCTTCATGGGACAAGCAAGTTTCTAGCATAAATAGATAAATTCCCACATCAATGCGATTGTAATAGATAACCTTATCTGCAGGCATAATACCTCTTTTACCTGGCTTTTTATATCTATAAACAATAAGTTCTTCCCCAGTATTTTCTGTAATCCATGGCTGTGTGTTGCAAGCACTTGGTGCAAAACGTACAATTTCCCCAATACCTAAGGTTTCTCCTATCCATGTTTCCTCTAGGGGCTTTCTTTTGGATTTAAACATATCTTTTCTAAACTTGTTTTCAGGCATTTTAGCAATAGCAATCCTGATTACATAATCAAGACCATTAACTTGTATTTTTTTTGGTTTACCAATACCATACCATAGGGCGCCAATGTTTTGAGAGGCAAGGTATAAGTCTATCTGCTCTCCCATATAGCCTATATTTCTGAGATAGTCCCCTCTTTTCTCACTGTAAAACAGGATGCAATACTCCGCTCCTCTCTTACAGGTTGTCTCAGATTCTGGAACTATTGTAATCTCTGTCTTAATTGATGAATCCAGAGGGATAACAGAATTTATAAATACTTTGAGCTTACTAATATCCTCCTCAGTTAATGTTCCAGTATCCCTGAACAGGTGAAAGGATTTTCTTTTAAATATTTGAGAATAAAAGTCCATTATTAAGCCCCCTCCATTATAGAATATCTTGAAACTAGACTAATCTAATATAAAATTATTTTCAATAACTTTTTCTATTTGTTACTTGTATAAAGAGAAAATTGTTGCAGCACATAGCAACGTCAATGTCCCTAAAGGTTATGATATTGTCTTTTTGACTATGTTGCTTTGTTTCAAAAAGTTGATACATATAGGACATATGGAACCATTTTCATTACAGTGTCATAGTCAATAGGTGGAGCAAAGTACATTTTATCTCCACCATATTTCTTCTCCTTTTTATTATTTAAAATCAATAGAACCGTCCCTATTATTTTTCACCCAATACCTCATCTGGTAGTTCCTTTAAGGCCTTTTCTAGTACATCTCTTGCAAAAATGCCTTCACCCCAAGGCGGTGATACAATCTGCCTCCACAATCTGCTTCCTTTTTGATTATGAAAGAGGCCTAATACATTTTTTAAAGCTAGCTGTCCCATTCTTTTATCTTCTCCAAATCGGTCTACATAATCTATTAGCCCTTGAATAACTTCCCCTCTTGAAATATTATTAACCTTGCCTCCTTCTACAAATTGGTCAACTTGTGTTAACAAGAATGGATTCTCATAGGCTACTCTACCTAGCATTACTCCATCTACATAATTAAGATGCTCTCTAATGGCCTCAATGGTCCTAATTCCTCCATTTATCTCAATAAACAAGTTTGGAAAGGTTTCTTTTATTTTATATACGTCCTCATATCTAAGGGGTGGAACTTCTCTATTTTCCTTTGGACTTAGACCGGCTAATATGGCAATACGAGCATGTATTATGAAATGCTTTATGCCCTCTTGTGAAAGGATTTTCACAAAATCCTCTAAATCCTCGTATTTATCAAAAACTACCTTTGATAATGAGTCTGGCAAAATATTAGTTCCATCAATACCTATTCTATGTTTTACAGTTACTGGTTTCTTCGTTTCTCTTTGCATGGCTTGAACTATTTCTGCCACCTGTTCTGGATAGGCCATTAGAGTAGCACCCATATCGTTTCCTGAAACCCTATCAGATGGACAACCTACATTTAAGTTTATTTCATCATAATCCCAATCCTCAGCAATTTTAACCGCTTCGGCAATTTCTTTTGCATTACAGCCTGCTATCTGTAATGTTATGGGCTTTTCAATAGGATCAAAATCTAGAAGCTTATTTCTATCTCCATAAATAATTGCATTACTTGTAATCATCTCTGTATAAAGCATTGACTTTTTAGTTAGCAAGCGGCAAAAGTACCTAAAGTGTCTATCAGTTATATCTACCATTGGAGCAATACTTATTCTAGCCATTATATTTGCCCTCCTTTCTCTTTTCCCAACTACTGGTTTCGTAGTTTAGGATAAAAAAAGGTTTCCGTCAATGGGCTATACTTTAAGAAAGCCTGGAAACCTTTGATTTCAATTTATCTTTTTATTCCCCTATCAAATCCGCTTTATGTTCTAATATTTTTAGACCTGTAGTGCATGCTGGGCAGTCACACCATTTTGCGCCCTTCTCCTTGATTTCTATTGCATGGGTAAGGATTTTATTTGCCATTTCTTCTCCGAACTTTTCCTTTGCCATATCACTTTGGAATACATTGATTACTGTATCTATATCTGTAACAGCATCTTCTAGGGCTAAAACATAATTTCTGGAGGCTTCTGCTTCCTTTTCTGTTCCTACCGCATCTAGCCACTTTTCTGCTGCCTCTCTTAATCCTTCATCGCAACGTACAGACAATAGCTCCTTAGTTTTTTCGATTATAATATCCTGATTTTTCATAAACTCATTCCTTTCTTTATTGTGATGTAGTTTCTATGATAATTAAACCCTTATTACTAGTATTCCTTTATTTAGAATGCAGACTGTTATTGATATCTTTTTTACTATTTAGCATAGTCCAAAGCCTAAAGTTTTTTATTTTAATTGAATTATAGCATACATTGATTTGATTTTCTATTTGTTATTATTGTTGGTAAAAGTCCTTTTATAAATGTGAATCCAGAAAAACTTGATGAAGCACTTAACTTATTCATCGACTCTAAGATACCGTCCAGGGTAAAATGTGTAACCTTACTATGGTATACATTGGAAACTTTTATTGTTTACTTATTAAGAATGAAGTATAATCTTATCTGACATGCAAAGTTAGGAAAAAAGATTACTGATTTATATCCATGGGAGGAAGAAATGATAGATAAGAATGAATTAACATATATCCAATCCCGTTTCTATTTTTGGGACAAATTAAACGATATGCAAAGAAGAATGATTGAAAACAATATTGTTAAAGCAACTTATTCCGATGGATACAATTTATATAGCAGCGACAATGAATGCCGTGGTGTTATACTTGTTAAACAGGGTGGCTTACGAGTTTATATCTTATCGGAGGATGGTCGAGAAGTTACCTTATATCGTCTATCGCCAGGAGATATATGTATCCTGTCCGCTTCCTGTGTTTTAAAAAATATCACCTTTGATGTCCATATAGATGTTGAGGGACATACTGAATTATATATTCTGAAAATAGATGTATTTAGTAAGTTGTGTGAAGATAATGTTTATGTTGAGAACTTTGCCTATAAGAATGCCATTGATCGTTTTTCCGATGTAATGTGGGCAATGGAACAGATTCTTTTTATGAGCTTTGATAAGAGACTTGCTATCTTCTTATTAGATGAAATGGCAAAATCAAATTCTTCTGTTCTTAATATTACCCAAGAGCAAATAGCAAAATATATTGGAAGCGCCCGAGAAGTTGTATCTAGGATGTTAAAAATATTCCAAGCTGATGGAATTCTTAAGCAATCAAGAGGTGTTATACACATTCTAGATAAAGAAAAATTAAGACGACTTGTGTAACTTGCTTTTAATAATTAATAGAGCAAGAAAAGAAGTAAATCCTTCCTTTCTTGCTCTATTAACAAGTTTATAAAAATTTTAAAATTATCAAGCCATGCAATTTCAGTGAATCTAACTGCATCAGTGCATCTTTTAAAGTAATTTAAGATGATTTCTCTACTTTGATCCTTTAAGAGTTTCTTCAATGACATTTAACATAATATCTTTGGTCATCATACCTGGAACATATCCATAGATGTTTCCTTCCTTATCAATCATAAAGGTTGTTGGGAAGGCTGATATATTGTAATTATGCAGCACTTCTCCACTTTCATCAAATACTGTTGGAAAGCTGTATCCATTCTCTTCTAAAAACGAAATTATATCATCTTTTTCAACATCCTGATTATTGGGATAGTCTTTACTGAAAGGATTAGCAACTCCTAAAAATACAACTTCATCCTTATTGAAATTATATTCCTTATACAATTCCTCAATATCTGGCATCTCCTTCCTACAAGGTGGACACCAAGTTGCCCAAAAGTTTAGAAATACCACCTTTCCTTTATAATCAGAAAGTGTATGTTCATTGCCATATTGGTCTGTTAAGGTAAAATCAAAGGCTGGAATTGTAGGTCTTTTTTTATCTGTATCGCTTTTACCTTCTGAGCTCTTGTCATTATTTGACGCAGAATCCTTATTACCACTTGAATTACGATCTTCCACTTGCCCCTTATTTAAATTCTTACTGCTGCTAGAATTCAGATATCCCGATATGCCATTCATCCATCCTGTTAATATCATTATTCCCATGATAATGAGAATGGCTCCACCGATTTTCACCGTATATTTAATAAGCTTTCTTTTGGCTTTTAAGAAATTTAAAGCCTGGCTGGTAAATAAACCAAGGATTAGAAATGGGATTAAGAAACCTATGGCATATACAAATACCAGCATGTATCCTGCAAAAGATGTTTTAGCTCCTGAGGCCATAATCAAAACAGAAGATAAGGCAGGTCCTATACAAGGTGTCCAAGCAAAACTAAAGGTAAATCCCATTATGATAGCAACTAAAGGATTCATCTCCTTATTCATCAAATTCATATGAATTTTTCTTTCTCTCTGCAAGAAGGTAAAGTCTAAAACACCTATTTGAAACAATCCTAATAAGATGATTAAGATTCCACCAGCTCTAGTAAAGAGCAGCTTATGACTGTTGAAAAACCTACCAAGAGTTGTAAAAGATATACCTAAGATAAAGAAGCTAAAAGATATACCTAAGATAAAGAACAGGGTGTGGAGAAATACTTTTTTTCTATCATATGTAATGGTACCATCATCATCAACCTTCTTGCCTCCTCCAGCCAGATATCCCATATAAAGAGGTATTAAGGGGATAACACAAGGTGAGAAAAAGGATAATAATCCTTCTAAAAACACCAATATAAAACTAACATTATTTGCTCCTAACATTCCATCTCTCCTTTATAATACATTGACCCATTCCATCAATCTATTCATAAATATCTGTATCTAATCACTAATAGACCTAGGAATGGGCTGCTTTAACAATAACTATTTTTAGAATTACTTATCTAAAGTTGTATTCTGTTACTATAGGTTCTCTATTAGAAACTTTGTCGTTATAGTATTCATAAAATGATAAGCCTAAAAAGCTGCCAGTTATATTAATAATATTATCAAAACCTATATTTTGTAAAGCTAAAGTTGCATTATAGCTTCTCTGTCCAGTTCTGCAGTGCAAATAAACTGGCTTATCTCTTGGAATTTCATTGATTCTATGCCGTAGTTCACTTAAAGGTATGTTAATGGCACCTTTTATATGACCTCTCTTATATTCATGTGTTTCCCTAACATCTATAATAGTACTGCCTTTTTCAACCAATTCTCTTACCTTATCAACATTTACTTGCTTATAAGCTCCATTTAGAAGATTTGATCCAACATAACCAGCATAATTCACAATATCTTTTGCTGTTGAAAATGGTGGGGCATAGCTTAATTCTAAATCTTTTAAGTCTTCTACAGTTCCACCGTACTTTATTGCAGTAGCAATAATATCAATTCGTTTTGTTACATCACCTTTACCGATTGCTTGAGCTCCTAAAATTTTTCCTGTAGGCACTTCAAATAGTAGTTTAAAATGCATTGGTGCTGCATCTGGCATAAGTCCTACCTTATCAGATAAAATAATCCGAACTATATCATAATCAATATTCATGTTAAGAGCTTTAATTAAGCCTTCATTCAATCCTGTAGATGCTCCATTATATTCAAACACCTTTATAGCTGATGATCCTATATATCCTTTATTTAATGTAGTCTTACCATTGATATGATCAGCAACAGATCTTGCTTGTTTTAACGCTGGACCTGCTAAAGATATCTTTGTCTTAGTATGAGTTAAGGCATGATAAACTTCGATAGCATCACCTACAGCGTAGATATCAGGATCACTGGTTTGATAATTCTTATTTACTGCAATTGCACCTGTTTCTCCAATTTGTAAACCAGCTTCCTTAGCCAGATATGTTTCTGGTGTCACACCAATAGCCATAACAACTGCACTAGTATCCACAGCTTTACCAGAAGCTAAGATTACTTTATTCTTTTCAAACCTTTCAACCTTATCACCTAAAATCAAGTCTACCTGATGGTCCATTAATACTTTATGGAAAATCTGAACCATATCATAATCAAAAGGTCTTAGGATTTGATTTGCTGCTTCTATTAAGGTAACCTTATATCCCCCTTCACTAAGATTTTCCGCAACTTCTACACCAATAAACCCTCCGCCGATTACCGTAATGTCCTTAGAGGGCATTTCCTTTGCAAATTCCTTCAACCGGGCTATATCAACCACATTTCTCACTGTAAATAAATTAACCAGATCAATACCCTCTAGCTTTGGTACAATGGGTGATGCTCCTGGAGATAATATAAGCTTATCATAAGTTTCGGTATACTCTTCTTCCTTATCAGTCCTCTTTACTCTCACAGTTTTATTCAGCCTATCAATGGATATTACTTCAGAATTTACCCTTGCATCAATATTGTATTGCTTTAAAAACAGTTCAGGATCCATAAGCACTAAGTCCTCTGCTTCTTCCACAACTCCACTTAAATAATATGGAAGAGAGCAATTTGAGAAGGAAACATGAAGTCCCCTTTCGAACATAATTATCTCATCTTCCTCGCTATGTCTTCTAAGCCTTGCAGCTGCAGAAGCTCCACCAGCCACTCCTCCAATAATTAAGATTTTCTTTTTCATAACGTTCCCCCCTATTTTCTTTTGGTACTGTCAAAGTTTTTTAT
>DGDR01000205.1 GCA_002385545.1 Clostridium sp. UBA3947 | reverse complement strand
AGATGTGTATAAGAGACAGCTGTTACCCCCTTCCAGCCATCATAGCCCCAATGGGCTGTAAGCTTAGAGGATCCCTCAAGAATCCTTCCTGATGCATTGTAGGTTATGGTAATTTGATTGCCAGCAGAGGGCTTTTCTGGAGACCATGACAGGGTAGGGAGCTGAGCTACCGATTGCACAGGTATGCTCCAATTTTGATTATTGTTGTTATCCCATTGGCTTCCGTTAGTAAAGACTATGTCTAGCTTACTGGTGGCCGCTGTTGGTACTGTTAAGGTAACCTCCCATAGATTGTTGCCCTTGGAGGTCATAGCAGTATCAGTTACCCCTTTCCAGCCATCATAACCCCAATGGGCTGTAACACTTGAGGAGCCTTGAAGGCTTCTGCCTGAAGCATTATAGGTTATGGTTATGCTTTCACCAGCTCTAGGATTTTGAGGGCTATATGTTACAATATCATCTACAACTGGTGGATTATCACCATCACCATTATAAAGAACTATTACCTTACCGCCAGGTATGTTTCCTGTAATTCTTCCGTTAGAAACTGTTAGGGTGCAGTTAGCGGTTGCCTTGTTTGAATAGGTTCCACTAGCTAAATTGGTTGGAGAATCTATATAAGTGTCTCCGCCTACATTAACAATTACCATACCCTTAGTTCCACGTTCAATTATCATAGTTTCATTTCTTGGCCATCTAAGATATTCATTTTCACCAACCATTGCATTATGGAACTTGTTAACGGCAATTATATCTGGTTGATTCCAATAAGTCTCATTAGGTCTTGCGAAATATCTAGTGGTTATATTTGCTCTAGCGGCTATTATGGAATAAGCCATTTGTCTTTCCCAAAGCCCGAGACTTGTGGAAACATTACTTTCATAATCATCATGATTTTCTACATAGCATAAGGCTTTAGTAGGATTTAATGCAGTGTCATAATGCCATATGGTTCCTAGTCCTGTTAAGTTTTTAGAGGTTACTGCAGATCTCAATTGGCCTCCGTAGCCATGAGCAGTTATATCGAAGTAAGTTATATAAGCCTGCTCATTATCCCCTTTATCTGGTAATACCTCTCCAAAGATATATAAACTATCTTTGTTTTTTATACTTGATAATACTCTGTCCCAATAGTTTCCTGCCCAGCTTTGTCCAGCATCTTCACCCTTATTGGTTTCAATATGCTTAGCGGCATCGAAACGGAATCCATCAGCGCCAGCATCAACAAGCTTATTTAGGAAGTTTATATGCATATCCTGTACATCAGTTCTTTGGGTTGCTAAGTCTGGTAACCCTCCCATGTTCTTTTGAGTTACTTCATATCTGTCCTGATAATTGTAAATGGAGCCTTGATTATGGTAAAGCTCTGAACGCTTTAAGCTGGAATCTACCATATCTGACCAGGTTCCCGAAGAGTTACCTTCTGCCACGTGATTAAAAACTACATCTACTATAATTTTTATTCCATACTTCTCTGCTTCTGCACAAAGGGCTTTAAATTCTGCTTCTGTTCCTAATTGATAATTACCTATCTCATAATTTGTTGGTTGATACATCAACCACCATTCGTTGGTATTAGCTTTCGTTCCTTGTACTGGAGACACCTGAATGGAGTTATAACCTGCTTCAGCTATTTGTGGCAAGGTGTTTTTGATATCAGTAAATCGCCATCTATAACAGTGAAGCATAAGTCCTTCTTCAGCTTTATCTGGTAGATTGTTGTTGTTTGCCGCATAAGCAGGAGTAGGCTCATTACCTGAAGTTGGTAGCAGCTGCCATAATGGTGCTATGGCTAAGCATAGTAGTAGTGCTATGGCCAGAATTTTTGGTAGTTTTTTAGTTTTCATGAAATCTCTCCTTTTTTATACTATTACATAGAAATGTACCAAGTTAAAAATATATCCCCCCTTTAATTTTTGCACATTCTATGTTTAATATATTTGATTAGCAACCGTTTTCACTGATTTTCCTAACTTCATTAATATATTTTTAAAGGTATCCCTTACCAGCTCCCCATTAAATATATTTAGTGGCTACTTTTAATATAACATGGATTTTATTACATTTATACACATATTACCATTATTTACATTTTATTAATTTGTTTTTTAGTCTTTCTAATTTCCTATCGCCCTTCACCTTTATCCAGCGGTTGACTAAAAAATACTAATATAGTAGTATTATCTTAGATAACGAATTGGAATACTATATATTAATTATAATTACAGAAGGTGATTATTATATGAAAATTTCTACAAAAGGGCGCTACGGATTAAGAGCTATGGTTGATATAGCCCTAAATTCTAACGGTGATTATATACCACTGAAGCAAATTGCAGAAAGACAAAATATATCAGAGAATTATTTAGAGCAGGTGTTTTCCACCTTAAGGAAATCTGATCTTGTAAAAAGTATAAGAGGCTCCCAAGGAGGATATTGTCTTTCAAAAAGCGCTTCTGCTATCACAGTAGGGGAGGTTCTAAGGACCTTGGAAGGGGATCTAAATATAATCAACGATGATACAGAAAGCTCCAATTTCGAAAAAAGCATTGAAGATTGTATTCGGATAACGGTTTGGCAGGAAGTGACTAAGGCTATAAACAATGTGGTAGATTCCATAACCTTAGAGGACTTAGTAACACAGTATAAAAAATTAAATTCTGAGTATATCTTAGATTACACAATTTAGGCACAAAAACAGCTCTGGGTATTGAGAAATCAATACTCAGAGCTTTTAATTATTGCTTTTTCCTTGCCATTAGTTTTTATAATTACAAATTCATTTATAGTGTTTTTATATAAAATATGATTTTCGAAGATGTAAAAGCCTGAATCTGACACTGGTTCCTCTGAAATCTTTATAGTTTTATCAGAACCAACCCATCTTTTGTATAGATTATAATCTTCCACATAATATATCCATCCATCCTGAACAGCTACACTGTACCTCGAAACACTATCTAAAATTACTGTCTTCTCTTTAGTATTATAATTGAATTGATATAGCTTATCGTCCATTACGAAATATAAGCGATTGTCGTCTATCCAAGCTCTAACGGTGTGGCTTGTATAATCTTCATATAAGATTTTTTTATCAGATCCATCTTTCTTTAGCCTAATAATTTTAAATTGGATTTGATTATTTTCATCTATAAAATCTAAAGGATAATTTATGCAATATATGTATTCTTTATCAACATAAATTACATCGTAATATCCTTCAGCTATCTTTTTCGTATTGCTACCATCTAGTCCTGTTCTGTAAAGACCAGCTCCATTATTAGAGGTATAGGTTAAAAAGTAAATATCCTTATTGGTCACCGCCTCAATATTAACAACCCAATTTTCATAATCATGGCTGTCTGATTGAATCTCGCTCATATCTAAAAGGTTAGTAATACTTTTATCCTTCATGTTTATCCTATTAATAGTACCAGATTCATCATTACAATATATATAGTCACCTATAATGCTTAAATTCCAATAATAGTTACCCTCTACAAACTTTTCAGGTTCACCACCCTTTGTCCTTACTCTATATATGCCTCCATTGTATGAATAGTATATCCAGTCCCCTTGCTTAGCAGCACCAGCTCCATTAGCATAATTTGAAAAATTATTCCCTATTTTATTTACTTTCTTATAGGTAGCAATAAAAAATATCAAACAAACTAGAATTGCTGGTATAAGAAAGACTAAGTATGATTTTACTGATATAGCCTTGTTTTTAGTCTTAATAGCTTCGCCAGACTTATGCTTTAAATTTTCATCATCCAAAACTCTCAATAAGGTGTTATCTGAATCCTCCATATCCTTTAATTCTATATTGGCCTTCGTAACCACAATATTTCCGCATTTAGGGCAAAATTTCTCGAAGCCATTAAGCTGAGCTCCACACTTTTCACAAATTATCATTTTATCCTTCCTTTCATCTTACTGTATATTCGATAGGCTTCTTGAAACATCCTGCTTATCCATTAAATTTAGGCCAAAACTTCTCTAAATAAAAAACTCAGAGCAAGAGAGAATCATTGCTCTGAGTTTTTTGTTGTAGCTTTCTCACTACCATTAAGTTTAACTATTACAAAATCATTCTTATCATTAATTTGATAAACTATATGGTGATCGAAAAGATAAAAACCATATGGAGCTTTTTCCTCTGTGATTTTTTCAGTTTTATTGCTGCCAATTTTCATTCTATTTATTTGAAGGCCATCCTTAATAACATAATATATCCATCCATCCTCAACAGCTATATCTACAATCTGTTCATTTTCAAAAACCAGCTTTTTTTCACCATTTAATAAATTATATTGATAAAGCTGTGATTCGCCCTCCAGCAGATATAAGTAATTATTATCTGTGGATACCTTGGTTATACCCTTTGTAGAATCTGAAAATAGAACTTTAGCATCAGAGCCATCCCTATTTAATCTATAAATACTATACTCAATAGGGAAATTATTCTCTAAATCATCAATAATATATAAATCTTTCTCAACTCTATAACAATATATATATTTTTCATCCACATGTACTACTGGATAATATCCATCCATTATCTTGTTAATACGACCATCTTTTAGATCCATCCTATATAAGGACTGACTTTCATATGCAAACAATGTGAAGTAAATTTCCTTATCTGTTACTGCTTCTATAGTATTATAAAGCATTAAGCCACTCTCATCCTCTAAGGTAGATATTTTATTTTCTAAAAGATTAGTAATACTTTTATCCTTTATACCAATCTTGTAGATTTTCTCTCCTCCCTCTTGGCAATAAATATAATCACCTATTACATTTAAGCCCCTATAGTAATCACCATCTACAATCTTTTCAGAGCCTCCACCTTTTGTTCTTGTTTTATAGATACCGTCATCCCCTACATAGTAAATCCAGTGACCCTGTTGAGCTACTAATCCCCCAGATAAAATATTATGAGATCTGTTACCAATTTTATTGGGCTTTTCCTTGGTAAGAGCAAAGAATACTGCAAAGATTAGTATTATTGGTATAAGTACGGCCAAAAATATTTTTATAGGCAAGGGCTTTTTCTTAGCCACTGTAGCTTCACTAGCTTTAATTTCAGAATTATCATTATCTATTATTCTTACTAGAGTATTATCTAAATCCTCTATATCCTTCCTTTGAATATTTTCCTTTACTTCAACTATATTTCCGCAATTACTACAAAATTTCTCATACCCATTAAGCTGGACTCCACATTTTTTACAAGTTAGCATTTTTATCATTCCTTTCATCTTACTGTATATTCGATAAGCTTCTTGAAACCTCCTTCTTATCCTGTACTATTAAATCTAAATCTGTTATCATATAAAAGAAAATTAATATAGATGATAAAAGCAAAAGAAATAAAAAGGAAAAAACACAAGAAATAGAGAATAATAAAAGCACATAAGATTCCTACTTTCGTTACAGAGGAGGGTTTCAACTTGAATATAAAATATATAATGCAGAAAAGCAGATATAAATTTAGCTATGATAACAAAGCCCCATTATACGATGCATCAATTCTACAGTCTTATAAGAAGGAAATCTCTCTCTTACAAAAGGAACTATATATATATAATATCAGCTTTAAAAGCTTAACAAAATACAATCCTCGTCCTATTATTAAGGATGAGTTACTAAATATAGCAATAATTTGCAACGAAAATGAAAAACTTAGTAATTGGATAAAGGTACGCCATTCCCTGCCTTACAAGGAGCTCTGTTCAATTAGTGGTAAGCCTCAGAAGTTCTTTGAAAGGTGGTCAGAATACATAATAGCTTTATTTATAATATTTAGTAATAAATATACCAATATTTCCTCTTTCCTCAGCATAAAAAAAATGGATACCTTCGTTAATGAGAAAAGCCAAGCAAAAGAAACTCCTGATATTAGCAATAAAGAGGACACGCTGGTAGGTATTGTTTTGAAAAGCCTTTCTAAGAGCTGCTATATTCTTACTTCTACCGGTATCTTTGCATTGATTTCTGTGGATGAGGAATACACCATAGGTGAACTATGCTCAGGAAAAATAAAAAAGCAACGGGATTATTACAGCGCTCCTGGTAAGCTTATTATATTCATTACGCTATTAATGGTTATTTTTGCTTTATTCATATATTTTAAGGAAGATCGACTGGTAGTGATTGAATCTAAAACCATTTCTATGAATATAAAAATCAATAGGTTGAATAGAGTGGTAGGAGTCACTGCCATGAACAATACCTCAAATAAGCTTAAAGGTGATATTTCCACCTTTAATAAAAGCATAGACACCGCTTTATATTCTATTCTAGAAACTGCAGTGAACAAATCATATTTGGATAAATCAGAAGCAATCACTATTTATATCTCTGGGGATCCAGACTCTACTATTAACTTAAGCAAAACAAATAAATTTATAATAGATAATGAACTGACTATCACCATAAATTACAATGGCACAATTCTCTCTTCCCAATAGAAAAGAAGCTTATATAAGCAAAAAGGAGGCTGTTGCACAACTAGTAAATTAGTTGTTTTGCAACAGCTCCTTCTATCTTATAGTCCTAAACAGTTATTGATAGCGCTTATATCAAAGCCCTTTATAATTTCATCACCTATTTTTAATACTGGTACACTCATAAAACCTAAACTTATTAGTTCTTTTCTATATTGAGTCTTGCCTACATTTCTTTCTTCAAACTCAATATTATGCTCCCTTAAATAATTCTTTACCGCCACACAGTATGTACAAGTGTTTGATGTGTAGACTATAACCTTCTCCATATGATTCCTCCTAAACTTCACTTACCAAGAAGACCTAGCAAGTATTGCTAATACGCTTATCTAACTTATTCAATTATAATATCATCTACAGCTTATTTCAAGTTTCTATTAGAGAATAATTTTTTCTTCACATTAATTGCTGAAAACTGTATAATTTTATGGAATAGACCAAAAAATTTAATAATAAAGGACTTCTTGAGGTGAAAAAATTGGGAAAAGCAAAGGCAATTATCGAACATAAGGAAAAGAGTGAATTTACTCGAATAAATAAATTTCTTAGTGAAAGCGGCTTTTGCTCGAGAAGAGAAGGAGATAAGCTTATCGAGCAAGGCAGAGTCACTATTAATGGAGTAAAGGCCCAGCAGGGCGATAAGGTTTCTGCAAAGGATACTGTAAAGGTGGATAACAAGGTAATAACCTTAAAAAATAAATTTGTTTACATAGCCTTTAATAAACCTGTAGGAATCACCTGTACCACTGACCCAAAGGACAAAGATAACATAGTAGACTACATCAATTATCCTGTAAGAATCTTTCCTATAGGTCGCTTAGATAAGGATTCAGAAGGTCTCATTTTTCTAACCAATGATGGAGACATTGTTAACAAAATTCTACGTTCTGGTAATAATCATGAAAAAGAATATGTGGTTACTGTTGATAAGCCTATAACTGCTAGCTTTATAAAAGGAATGTCCTCCGGAGTAAAAATTTTAGGAACCATCACTAAAAAATGTACTGTTAAGCAGGAGGGTAAAAATGTATTTAGAATAATATTAACTCAAGGCTTAAACAGACAAATACGACGAATGTACGAGGTATTTGGCTATCACGTAGTCAGGCTTAAACGAGTTAGAATTATGAATGTTAAGCTTGGAGATTTACCAGTAGGAAAATGGCGCCATCTAACTGTAGATGAACTGCGCACAATAAACAAGCTTATTTCTTCATCAGTAAAAACTAAAGAGGGCTCGGAAGCATCAGCTGATTTTACCCTTTATTAACAGTAACATATGAACTGTCTCTTTTATCAAATATAAGATGTGAAAACTCAGGTGGTATACCTAAAAAATTAAGGTATATTGCTTTGTTTTAAATAAGTGTTGTCGAATAAAAGTTTGAGCTTGTCTTTCTTATTGCTTGTCCACATTTTATCCATCAACCCTTTTTTGAAACAAAGCTACATAGCCTTTGGGATATATATACCATGATTGTATATTGCCCTGTTTCTGCTTGTCCGTACCTTCTATCAACACTTTCTTCAAACATAGCTACATAGTCTTGGGAAGAACAGATACTTAATTCATTTCTTATGAATCAAGTATCTGTTCTTTCCTTTGTGAAGTTTTTTATGCCATATCTGCTATTGTACAGGAGGGCTCATAGCCTATGCTTTCTAAAAGTACTAAGGAGCTTCCCTTAAAAGTGAAGCAGCTTAGCTTATTCTCGTCTTGAAGAACCATTAAGAAGGGTTTCTCGTTTTCTGGACACATTAAAATTACCTGGTCTATAGGAAGCTTAATTTCTTTATTTTCAACCTTCACCGCTGGGGCCAATGGAATTTTCACTGCATAACCTCTCTCTGGAATTGGATTGAATTTGCTGTAATAACCATCGATACCTTGTATATAGTTTTTCACTAGCTTTTGAATTTCATTATCATTAGGAACTACTTTTACTACTGCCTGTTGATTTATATCAAATACTTCGATATTTTCTAGAGGCTTACCTTCTACTGATTCTGTGGAAAAGCATAAAAGGAATAATAATAGAATTAGTATTTTTTTTAGCATCGCCTATCACCTCTATTTGCCCGCAGGCGAATGGTAGATCTGGTGTATGTTTATTAAGCTAGGTTAGGAAAAATAATTGTTAGGAGTGGATGGAAAATATCGAACTTCTTCTGCATTAGTCATATTGCTTTTATACATTTTTTTGTAGGTATATCTATTGTATAAAAGAGCTAAGAATGAAAAAAGAAGTAGGACTACTATCAAGATTATAAAAGGAATATTAACACTTTTCTTTTCCATAATACCAGTCTCCTTTAACAATT
>DGDR01000058.1 GCA_002385545.1 Clostridium sp. UBA3947 | reverse complement strand
AATCAAAGGAGGAAGAGGGATTTAAAAATATTAAAATCACTAAATCGGCCAACAATCCTTGGAAAAAAATGAACATGGAAAAGCAAATAGAGGATTTAGAGGAAAGAATTAACAATTTAGAATTTCAAATCAATGAGTATAGCCATAATTATGAGAAGCTAAATTCTATTTATAGTGAAAAGCTAGAATTGGAACAGCAATTGGAAGCTTTAATGGAAGAGTATTTCAGATAAAAGCTTGCAGCCAACCAATTTCAATCCCTACATTGACTAGTAAAATTACTAATGCTATACTACCAATAATTATGGTGATATGTTTATTTGTGCCTTTTGTACCAGAATTAAAATTTTTACGTCTATATTCTAACCTTTAGCAAAGGAGTGATTTATTATGTTAATTAGTAAGCTCATAGGTGAAAGATACAAGGAAAAGCCAGGAGATGCTAATATAGACAGCCATATTTTTCTCTTAAGGGGAGGCTATATTAGACAAGTTGCCAATGGGATTTATTCTATGCTCCATCCGGCTAAAAGGATTCAAAGGAAGATAGAGGAAATTATAAGAGAAGAAATGGATAAAATTGATGGGCAGGAGGTGTCTATGCCAGTAGTGCTACCAGCGGAGCTGTGGAAGGAATCTGGTAGATTTGATAGCGTAGGCAGCGAGCTTATGAGAATGAAGGACAGATCAGGCAACGATATGCTCCTTGGAATGACCCACGAGGAAGCAGCAGTTCATTTAACAAGAACAGAAGCTACCTCTTATACAAAGTATCCCTTTATGATATATCAAATACAGACTAAGTTTAGAGATGAGCCAAGGTCTAGAGGAGGCCTTATTAGAGTTCGTGAATTTACCATGAAGGATGCCTATTCTTTTCATACTTCTCAGGAGGATTTGGAGCAATACTATGAAAGATGCCTTAAGGCTTATGAAAGGATATTTAAAAGAGTTGGATTGAAAAATGTTATATCCGTTGGCTCTGATTCTGGCATGATGGGTGGCCGAGTTGCCCATGAATTTATGTTTTTATCTGATATAGGTGAGGATACAATAGTTTTATGTTCAAACTGTGACTATAAAGCCAATATGGAAGCGGCATCTTCTCTTATTGATTATACGGAAGAGGAAAGGGAAGAACTATCAGAGGTGTATACTCCAAATATCAAAGATATAGAGGCCTTAGCAGAATTCTTTAAGGCTCCTACAAGGAGATTCTTAAAATCCACAGTCTTTGCAGTAGAAGGCAGCAAGAAACCTCTTATTGTTTTTATTAGAGGAGACCTACAAGTAAATGAAGCTAAGGTGAGAAAACTCATAGGAGCAAACATTTATCCACTAACTGATTATGAAGATGTAGACCTATGCTTCGGTTTTATAGGACCCTATAACTTGAACGCTGATGGTGTAGACCTAATTTTCGATAAGTCCTTGGAAAAGGAGAAAAAACTAATTTGCGGTGCAAACAAGGAAGATTATCATTTAAAGGGCCTCAATGTGGAAAGAGATTTAAAGGTTAATGAGTTTTATGATGTAGCGAAGGTTAATGAAGGTCACAAATGCATACATTGCGGTCATGAACTCAAATTAGCCAGAGGAGTTGAGGTAGGAAATATATTTCAGTTAGGTACTAAGTATACTGAAGCTATGAACATGACTTATATAGATAGTGATGGACAAAGGAAGTATCCAATCATGGGCTGCTATGGAATAGGTGTTGGAAGACTTTTAGCCTGTATAATTGAAGCTAGCCATGATGAATATGGACCAATTTGGCCAATGTCTGTGGCACCTTGGCAGCTTCACATATGTGCTTTAAATAATAAAAAGGATGAGGTAAGAAGGGCTGCAGAAGAAATATATAACAAATTAAAGGATGAATATGAGGTTATTATGGATGATAGAAAGGTAGCTCCGGGAGTTCAATTTGCCGATGCTGATTTATTAGGTGTTCCTATTAGAATCGTTGTTGGAGAAAGAAACATAAAAAATGGTGAAGTTGAGATAATGACAAGAGATAAAAGTGTAAAAAAAATCATTAAATTGGAAGGTTTAGAGGAAGAGGTGGCGAATATCTATAATAGGCTAGCAAGTATATAAACTGATTAAGCTTGCTTCAAACAAATGATAATTTAAAGGAGAGCATAATATGAATGGCAAAGAAATTATTAGTCTTTTAGAGAAATCAAAGGAGTTGCCTAAGATTAACAGGAATGTACTGGAGATAATTAGCCTCATTGATAGTACGGAAAAAATTAATATGGATGTCTTAGCTGAAAAAATTGAAAGATGTGGCAGCTTGAAGTATGATTTACTGGCAAATGTTAATTCCGGCTATTTCAAGCTCAAACGAACTGTTAATTCCTTACCAGAGGCAGTTATGTACTTAGGTGCAAAATCTGTGGAAAGGATGATTATTGCACACTTAGTGAAGTCTGTAATTCCTGATAACATAGGAAGAGCCAAATTTCTAAATCGAGAAAAGTATTGGAAGCATAGTCTAGGAACATCAATAGCAGCAAATATACTAGCTGAAAAATTAGGATATAATGATAAATATAAATATTTTGCTTATGGCTTAATACACGATATAGGTGCAGTGGTATTGGACATATGCTTACCAGATATAGTAGATGAAGTGGTATTAAAGCAAAGAAAGGGTCTACATCAGATAGTGGCAGAAAGATTAATTATGGAAGGCTTCACTCATGAGCAAGCAGGGGCTTGGCAATGTGAAAAGCTAGCACTACCTGATGATATTAAGGCAGTGGTTACTCACCATCACACACCATTAGAAGCCAAAGAGTATAAAGATGAAGTATATATCATGAGTGTAGCTGATTCAATTAGTTCCTTGTATTATGAACGCTTATTGTGTATGAATACTAGATATGTTTTAAATAGAAAGGTAATGGAGGTACTTGGTGTTACTGACGACGATATCGAGGAAATCAGCATGATGCTTCCAGAAAGAGTGGAAGAAGCATATACTCAGTTTAATTTTTCAGTTTTATAATAGAGTGTTAGGTATCAGTGGAATAGATATATTCATGATACCTGACACTCTTTTTAAAATTAGTCATGAAAGAACTAAAAATTTTGATTGAAATCACATACAAAGGTAGAAGCTTGATTTATTCTTAAAGAAAGAAGTAGTATAGCAAATATTTCTTTAGGAGCTTTGTAAAAGATATATAGGAAGTGAGGGAACGATAATATGAAACTAAATAAGAATATGACCATAGGTGAAGTGGTTAGAACCTATCCACAAACAGTGGAAATATTAATGGATTTTGGTATGGGCTGTGTAGGGTGCCCTGCTTCTCAGGCAGAGACTTTGGAACAGGCAGCTATGGTACATGGTTTTGATGTAGACGAGATTATGGAAAAGCTTAATGAGGTTGTGTAGGATTGGTTTTAAGCAAAATTTCTTTTGTGTTACAATACATATAGCATTATAAATTTATAGAGGTGATATTTTATGAAAGCTTGTGTAGATAAGGAACTTTGTATAGGATGTGGACTCTGTGCTTCAATTGCTTCTGAGGTATTCTTCATAGAGGATGATGGAAAAGCTAAAGCAATAGAAGGGGAATTAGTTGATTCACAAATTGCTGATGCTGAAGATGCTGCAAGTTCTTGTCCTGTAGCTGCAATTAGTATTGAATAAGTAAAACCCTCGGGTATTCAAAGCCTGAGGGTTTTATAATTATTATTGTGATTTATATCTAGATAATTTATAATTATATTCAAATTAAAGGGCCATAGGATGACAATTACAATAATATTTGGATAAGTGAGTCTTATTATAAAATTGGAGGGACCTATTTTGGAAAAAGATAAAGGAAAAGATATGAAAAAGTGGTTGGGAATTATAATACAAGTTGTGGTAGGTA
>DGDR01000237.1:34833-39178 GCA_002385545.1 Clostridium sp. UBA3947 | reverse complement strand
GAGTCCCCGTTAGGGGATTTTTTTTTATGTCGAATTGAAAGTGGTATTAAGGTATATTTATGCTAGACTAAAAAACTAATAAAGGTTACAATTATAGATAGAATAAATAATTTTCCTATATTAGGAAACAATATTACCAAAGACTTGTCGGAGGAATGATTATGGAAAAGTTGTTGATATTGGATGGGCATAGCCTGATGAATAGAGCTTTTTATGCGTTACCACCCCTTACTAATTCTGAGGGTTTACATACAAATGCTATCTTTGGTTTTACAAATATGTTATTAAAAATTAAAGAGGAAATAGAACCAAATTATATAGTGGCTACCTTTGATAGAAAGGCCCCAACCTTTAGACATAAGGAGTATACAGAATATAAGGCAGGGAGAAAGAAGATGCCTCAGGAGCTTCATGAGCAGTTTGAACCTCTTAAGGAGCTTTTAAGAATGATGGGAATTAATATTTTTGAAATAGATGGCTTTGAAGCTGATGACCTTATAGGAACTCTTTCCAAGTTTGCAGAAGGTAAGGGTATGGAGGTTTATATCCTTACAGGGGATAGAGATGCCTTGCAGCTAGCTAGTGATAACATTAAGGTTATTATCACTAAGAAGGGCATAACAGAAAAGGAAATCTATGATAAAAATAAAATGATAGAGGTATACGGCGTTACTCCCACACAATTTATTGATGTAAAGGGTTTAATGGGGGATGCTTCAGACAATATACCTGGAGTGCCTGGAATCGGTGAAAAGACTGCCTACAAGCTAATTCAGGAATATGGAAGTATAGAGAATTTACTGGACAACGTAGAAAGTATTTCTAGAAAGAAGCTACAAGAAACCTTAATAGAAAATAGGGAGAGTGCTATTTTTAGTAAGAAGCTTGCTACCATTATTACAGATGTACCTATAGAAATAAATTTAGAGGATATTAAGTCTAACAAAAGCTTTGATTTAGAAGGAATAAGAAGGTTTTTCTTTAGAATGCAGTTTAAATCTTTGTTAGATAAGTTTCCAGCTGAAAATGCAGAGTTTGAAGAAGCTGAAGACAATTTAGAATGTAGCTATGAAGTTATAAACCAAGTGGATGGGCTTAAGAAGCTTACAGACAAGTTGGATGGTTATAAGGGAATCACATACATAACTCCTTATATAGAAAATGAGACTGTTTATGGTAAGCTTCAAATGAATTATTTTATTTTAACTACAGATGAAAAGGAAAACTATGTAGTTGAGGTTAAAAAGCTTGTTGATACTAGCAAAGATGAAACTGTTACCTTGTTAGGTAAGATTTTTTCACAGCCTTCACTGAAAAAGGTAGGCTACGATATGAAAAACTCTTACACTGCATTAAAAAAGCTAGGCCTTGAAGTGGAAGGCTTGGAGTTTGATATTAAGCTAGCAGCTTATATTATTGACTCTTCTAAAGGAGAATATCCTTTAATTGATCTGATTCGTGAGTATACTGGCAACGATGTTAAGGGTACTGGATTAGAATACGAAGTAAAAGAAAATATGTATTTGCCTGAGCTCTATAGAAAGATGACTGAAAAGATAAAGGAATTTGAAATGGAAAAGCTTTACTATGAAGTTGAGCTTCCCTTGTCTAGAGTACTGGCTAGCATGGAGGCTAATGGCTTTAAGGTAAGTTATGACATGCTAGAGGAGCTTTCTGTCAAGTTTAAAGGAGAAATAGATAGTACCCAGAAGGAAATATATGAGCTGGCAGAGGAGGAATTTAATATTAACTCCCCAAAACAGCTTGGGAAAATTTTATTTGAGAAATTAGATTTGCCTGTAATAAAAAAGACCAAAACTGGTTACTCTACCAACGCTGAGGTTTTAGAGGAACTTTCTGATAAACATCCTATAGTAGAGAAGATTTTATACTACAGGCAAATTGCAAAAATATATTCTACTTATGTTGAGGGTCTTAAAAATGTGTTGGAGGAGGATGGAAAAATCCATTCAAACTTCAATCAAACAGTGACCACCACAGGAAGACTTTCTAGTACTGAGCCTAATCTGCAAAATATACCTATTAAATATGAGATGGGTAAAGAGATTAGGAAGGTTTTTCATGCTAATGATGAAAATTGTGTAATACTTTCTGCGGATTACTCCCAGATTGAGCTAAGAGTTCTTGCACATATGGCTCAGGATGAAAATCTTATTGCTGCCTTTTTAGGACATAAGGATTTTCATACCAAAACCGCTTCCGATGTATTTAAGGTTCCAATAGAGGAAGTAACACCATTAATGAGAAGCAGGGCCAAGGCAGTTAATTTTGGTATAGTGTATGGAATAAGTGATTTTAGCTTGGCAAAAGACTTGAAAATTAGCAAGAAGGAAGCAAAAAGCTATATGGATACTTACTTTGAAAGCTATCCGGGAGTAAAAAGATATATGAATTCTGTAATTGAAGAAGCACAAAAGAAGGGTTATGTAACTACCATTCTTAACAGAAGACGATATGTACCTGAAATTAATGCCTCCAATAAGATTATGAAGGCTTTAGGAGAAAGACTAGCTATGAATGCTCCTATACAAGGTAGTGCAGCAGATATAATTAAGCTGGCTATGGTTAATGTGTACAATAGACTTAAGGAAGGAAATTATAAGTCTACCTTAATTCTACAGGTACATGATGAACTTATACTTAATGTATATAAAGATGAAGAAGAGGAAATTAAGGAGCTTGTTCGAAAGGAGATGGAGGGTGTATTAAACTTATCAGTACCATTGGAAGTTGACATAAGCGTCGGAACCACTTGGTATGATGCAAAGTAAAAGCTTTCAATGAAATTCACTGTATTGACCTAAATTAGAAAGGGTGAAGGACGTGTTTAAAATAGGTCTTACGGGAGGGATTGCATCTGGGAAAAGTACAGTGTCCAAGGTGTTTAGGGACCTTGGCATTAATGTAATTGATGCTGATGTAATAGCTAGAGAGGTACTAGTTTTATACCCTGAGCTTCTTGAGAAAATAAGAAATACTTTTGGGGATCACTTCTTTACAGAAGATGGTAGTTTAGATAGAAAAGCTTTAGGTAACTATATTTTTAAGTATCATGGGGAAAGGCTAAAATTAGATAGTATAATGCTCCCACCTATTAAGGAAGAAATATTTAAAAGAATAGATGACCTTGAAAAGTCCGGCATAAAATTATGTATAGTCGATGCGGCAACTTTAATTGAACAAGGTATACATAAGCAGATGGACATGAACATTTTAGTATGGGTTGATAAAAATACACAAATTGAAAGATTGAGAAAAAGGGATAATATTAGCCTAGAACAGGCTATGAATAGGATTAATTCACAAATGAGCCTAGAGGAAAAAAAGAAGCACGTTGATTTTATCATAGATAATGATAAAGATTTAAATTACATGAGAGAACAGGTAGAAGAAATAATGAATGTTATTAAAGCTTTTGTAAAATAGTCCGAACTGAGGTAGAAAATGAAGAAAAGAAATTTATTTGCAGGCATATTTGTAATTTTAGGCTTGGCGGCTTTGTTGATGGCTGCTCGATGGATAGCATATTTACTATATCCTTTAAAATATCAGCAGTACATAAATAAGTATGCAGAGGAATATAAAATTGACCCGTATTTAATTGCAGCCATGATTAAAACAGAAAGCAATTTTAAGGTTGATGCTAATTCTCATAAGGATGCTAGAGGGCTCATGCAAATCACAGGAGATACTGGGAAGTGGATAGCAGGAGAAATGAAAATTGAAAACTATGATGAGAAGATGCTTTACGATCCAGAAACTAATATAAAGATGGGCTGCTGGTATATAAACAACCTTAGGGGTGAGTTTGGTGACAATATACATTTAATACTAGCAGCCTATAACGCAGGACGAGGTAGGGTTAATAGCTGGTTAGAGAACAAGGAGTATTCCTTAGATGGTAAGAGGCTAGACTACATACCTTATGAGGAAACGGATAAGTATGTGAAAAAGATAGAAGCTAATTATAACATATATAAATTTTTGTATGAGGATGACTTAAAGATTCCATAATATTAAGTATTTGTCTTATTGCATATTCAAGCAATGAGTCAAAGCTTGTTTAGTAGCCATGTAGCTATGTTTTAATAAAGTGTTGATGAAGACAACAACTAGTCCATCAACGCTTTTCTTATTTTTTTGAGTTTTACACCAACTAGCTTTTAAATATATAACCTCCAATATCTAACATTTAACTCTTAATTTCCTATTGACGTTTAAAAAAAACCGTAGTAGAATGTTACTTGTCAGTAGGCAGTGTAACAAGTGAAAAAATTATGCGAGAGTGGCGGAATCGGCAGACGCGCACGTTTGAGGGGCGTGT
>DGDR01000237.1:0-34673 GCA_002385545.1 Clostridium sp. UBA3947 | reverse complement strand
GGCAGACGCGCACGTTTGAGGGGCGTGTGGGAGACCGTACGGGTTCAAGTCCCGTCTCTCGCACCAAATTCTGAAATACACGTTAAGCTCTTATTTTGAACCTACATAACATAAAAGGGAGTCCAATATCCTGATGTGGATATGTACCATCTTATGAGACCTTGTGACGGCATTGAAGGCGATAGAAACATTAATGAGGACACCCACCTATCGAGAGATAGGTGTCAAAATTAGAGTACCGGTATTTTGGATATAATGAAGAGCATTAGAGAGGGTAAAACCTCTCTTTTTTAATTTTTTGATAGTAGGATTTTTGGAAAAAAATAAAATGTTAATTATAAATTAAAATAGATTTAATAGAGCAGGAAAAATTATTACCTACGTAGAAATAGTATTTACAAAGTGAGGTGATAGAATGTTTGATATTGAATTGTGTATTGACGATATAAAGTTGAGTAGTGTAGAAAAGGAAGACATGGTTATAATCAAGGAATGGATGCAGGAAGAAATGAATGCAAGCGATAGTGAGCTATGGACAGATATTTCTGGACTTGATGATAGATTTTTAGAATATTACATGAGTGAGAATGAATTCTTTTTAAAGGTAGTTAAGCAAGATGAGTTTGTTGGTATACTTAAGGGTAGAGTAGAATTTAGAAATCCTAATGATGTTTTTATTGGATGTTTTATTTTAGACAGTAAGCTTAGGGGAGAAGGCATAGGTAGTAAAATTATATTAGAAACCATTAAGTATTTTGAAAAGAATTTTGGCATATATAATTTTTATACTAGCATTGTGGATGGTAGTAAGGAAGCAATTAAATTTTGGACTAAAAACAGCTTTGTGCTACATAGAATCTCAAAGAACTATTTTAATGTACAAGGTAAAGAAAAGGATATGCTTATTTTCAAGAGACTGGAAAAAGCAAATGTTAATAATTGTTAAATTTACCAAAATTATATTGACTTTGACCTCCTTAGAATTTATAATTTAGGTATGCTGAATCCGATATGGTACGGAGGAACCAATTATAGGGGTTAATCTGATTTAATTGTAAATCAGTAGGGAAACCTTCACCCGAACCCGTCAGCTAACTCCGGAAGCGACAAGGAGGTTATCAAAGTGAAAAAATGTAGAACTAAAGTATTGTCCGGAACGGTGTTTGCCTTGTCAATATGTATAGGTTTACAGCTTGGAAGCTATACTGCAAAGGCAGATACTAGTGCAGGGGGACAACAGGATGTTATTTTAAAATCAGCCACTACTTTATCTACCAAAAAAACTATTAAGATCCCTAAAAGGGTAACCGTTAGTAGCCAGAGTTATTCTAGAGGAGGCTTTACTGGTGGGGCCGCCTTTGCTGAAGGTGACTTATCACTTTTAATGGAAACTGCATACAACCAAATTGGTAAACCCTATGTATGGGGTGGTAATGGTCCAAATGTATTTGATTGCTCTGGATTTACAGTTTATTGCTACAAGGCTATTGGAGTAACTTTACCTAGAGTTGCAGAGGATCAGGCAAAGGTTGGTGCTGCAGTTTCTAAGGAAAATTTAAAGCCAGGGGACTTAATTTTCTTTAACACTAATGGTAAAAATATTTCTCATGTTGGTATGTATGTGGGTAATGGAGAGTTTATCCACGCATCCTCTGGAAGTGGATGTATAACGGTTAGTCAACTGAGTAATAGTTATTATACCCGTACTTATGTAGGAGCTAGAAGAATTCTTAAATAATAAGAAAACCTTTTAATACCCGACAGATAATTGTCGGGTTTTTTGTGGTATAAAATATATTTTTATTTAATATTATTGTATGGAAATCCATCTTCTAAAAGTATTATAGATATTTTATATCTTGAGCTTTTTGAAGGGTGGTTTTAGAGATTAAGTGAGGTGATAAAATGAAATACACAAGATACGACTATAGAAGGAAAAAAGAAGACAAAATGTCTTTTGGAGTTATGCTCCTTAGTATAGTTTTAGCAGCTATACTTATAGGAACCCTGCTATCAAATATGTTTTTAAAAGGTGGAGAAAAGTTAAAACCTCAAAGTGGTGGGGATTCTAAAGGTGTTCAGCAGAAGGTTGATAATAATACTGGCAATAGCTATAATTTTGTTTTAGCACAAGCTGGATATTACGGAATAGAGGATAATGCAAAGCTGCAAAAGGAAAAACTTAAGACTGCTGGTATACCTTTTATGGTTAAAGATGAAGGAGGATTTAGAGTTTTTGCAGGTATATTTCTTGAATCGGAATATGACGATGTAAAAAATAAATTAACTCAGCTTAATATAGAAAATTCAAAGGTTACTTATGAGGTAGATATTAGGGAAAAGTCTACTAAGCTTTTGGTAGAGATAATCAAAGGGCATTTGCAAATATTAAATGCATTAAGCCAAAATAATGCTGCAGCGGTAAAAACAGAGGAGTTTAAAGGTTGGTTGAAGAAAGAAACTGATAAGCTAGAGCAAGGTAACAAGAATTATGATTTAATAGAAGAATACACGGCTTATATTAACTCCTTACCAGAGGAAATTGATAATAGCAAAGTAGAAGAAGGCTACTTACTTATATATAAAATGATTTTAAAAATTGGATCAAAAAAAGTTATGTAGGCGTTGCATTTAGCGACGCTTTTTTGATGAAAATTTTTAATGTGAATTTTTTGATTAACTGTACAAACATACTTGTTTATGCTTTTATTAAATGATAAACTATAAAAGATGTAATATCTTTGAATAAACAAGTGAAAATTTGATGACTTAACCATTAAAAAAAGTGGTTATTGACGATAAATGATAAATACTTGCTTATTCAAAAAGAGAGGGATGGATTTGAAAGGTTCGGGGAAATCTACAGCTTTTTTTATCTTTTTTATATTATTGGGTGCTCTTACAGGGAGTCTTTTAGGTGAAATGTTAGGTGATATTACCGCACTTAAGTTTATAAAGAACGTATATACTATTGGTACGGGTTCACCAGTAACGATAAATTTAGGAGTTTTTGCTTTAAGCTTTGGATTAAATTTAAATTTAAATATTATGTCTATAGTTGGCATAATTGTGGCAATAATACTATATAGAAAATACTAGGAAGTGATAAACCATGAAAATTATATTAGCTTCTGCTTCAGAAAGAAGGAAGGAGCTACTTAGTAAACTGGTGGATAACTTCTCTGTTATAGTAAGTGATTTTGACGAAGACAGCATTGAATTTCAAGGTGACTTCGGTGATTATGTGATTCAGTTGTCTAGGGGGAAGGCCTTAGCTGTTGCACCAAGGATTACAGAGGAAGCTGTGATTATAGCCTGTGATACTATAGTTGCTTTAGATGGTGTTGTGCTAGGCAAACCTAAAGACAGAGAAGAGGCTATATCAATGCTGAAAAGGCTTAGCGGTAGAAGTCATGAGGTTTTTTCAGGATTGACAGTTATAGATAACAGGAACCAAAATTTAATAAGCGATTATTTGAAGACAGAAGTAACATTTTCCAAGTTAACCCAAGAAGAAATAGAAAGCTATGTAGATACTGGAGAACCTATGGATAAAGCCGGCGCATATGGCGTGCAAGGGTATGGTGGAGTGTTTGTAGAAAAAATTAATGGATGTTACTATAACGTTGTTGGGCTTCCCATCAACAAGCTAAGAAACATATTAAAGGGGATAGGGGTAAATCTATAAAAGGAGTAGATTTATGGATAAGGCAGTTAAGATTATGGATTTACCAGTGAATGAAAGGCCTAGAGAAAGATTATTTAGATATGGGCCTGAAAATCTCTCTAATAGTGAATTATTAGCAATTATATTGAGGAGTGGAAGCAGAGGAGAGAACATATTAAATCTTTGCAACCGAATATTAATGGAAACAGGTGGACTTAATGGCTTATTAACTTCAAATGTTCAGGATTTTATGAAGTTAAAAGGTATAAAGAAAGCCAAGGCTGCTCAGCTTTTAGCTTTAGCGGAAATTTCAAAACGCTTTAGATCCTATAAATCTGGTGAGGAGTATACAATTAGCTCACCTTCAGCAGTGGCAGATTTTGTGATGGAATCAATGAGAACTCTTAAACAAGAGGTCTTAAAAGTAATTTTAGTTAATACAAAGAATAAGGTCATATTAATTAAGGATGTTTCTGTAGGTAGTCTTAATACTTCTATAGTACATCCTAGAGAAGTTTTTGCAGAAGCTATAAAGCGAAATGCTGCTTCAATAATCATATGTCACAATCATCCATCTGGAGATCCTACGCCAAGCAACGAAGATATAAATATAACCCACAGATTAAAAGAATGTGGTAAGTTAGTAGGTATACAGGTTTTGGATCATATCATAATAGGTAATGGTTCTTATGTAAGTATGAAAGAAAAAGGAATATTGTAACTGAAAGGAGAACAAGAATGGGATTATTTTCAATTTCAAGAGATATGGGAATAGATTTAGGTACAGCAAATACCTTAGTTTATGTTAAAGGAAAGGGAATTTTACTTAGAGAGCCTTCTGTTGTTGCTATGAATAGCATAAATAAGAAGGTTTTAGCTGTTGGTGAAGAAGCAAAAAAGATGATAGGTAGAACTCCTGGCAATATTGTGGCTATAAGACCAATGAGAGATGGAGTTATTGCAGATTTTGATGTTACTCAAATAATGTTGAAAAAATTTATTAGTAAAGTAATAGGCAGAAGCTTTACTAGTCCTAGAATAATTGTATGCTACCCATCAGGGGTTACTGCTGTTGAGAAAAGGGCTATTGATGCAGCTGCTAGACAGGCAGGAGCTAAGGAAGTAGTTTTAATGGAGGAACCAATGGCTGCTGCTATAGGAGCTGGACTTCCTGTAGATGAGCCAACAGGTAGTATGATAGTAGATATCGGTGGAGGTACCACTGAGGTTGCTATTATTTCCCTTGAAGGTATTGTTACAAGTAAGTCTTTAAGAGTAGCAGGGGATGACTTTGACCAGGCTATTATAAACTATATAAAAAAAGAATATAATCTTATGATTGGAGAAAGAACAGCTGAAACAGTGAAGATGGAATTAGGCTCAGCTTATGAGACTGGTGAAGAAAAGACCATGGATATAAAAGGAAGAGATTTAGTTACAGGTCTACCAAAGACTATAACTATCACTGAATCTCAAATAAGAAATGCATTAAAGGAAACCATTGCTTCAATTATAGAGGCTATAAAAACAACCTTGGAAAAAACACCACCAGAATTAGCTGCTGATATCATGGAAAAAGGTATTATGCTAGCTGGTGGAGGTGCTTTATTAAGAGGACTTGATAAGCTTATTAATTCTGAAACTCATATGCCTGTACACATCGCCGAGTCTCCATTGGATTGTGTAGCCTTAGGTGCTGGTAAAGCCTTAGATTTCTTTGACAGAATAAGCAAGAAAAGAGGATAAGGATGAAGTTCTTAAAAAATAAACTGGCAGTAGCAGTTATAGTGCTGTCAGTTACATTTTTAGTGCTTATAGCTGTTAGTGCTAAAAGAGAAAATAAAACAATTTTTGAAGATGGGGCGGGATCTGTACTAAACACCATCCAAGGTTTTTTTTATGGTATAAATGATAATGTGAACAGTTTTTTTAGCTTCATTTTTAATTTTAAGGAAATCAAAAATGAAAATGAAGCCCTTAGAGAGAGGAATGCAGAGCTAGAAGAAAAGGCTCTAATGTACGATTCAGTAAAAAGTGAAAATGAAAGATTAGCAGAAATATTGGACTATACAAAAAGAAATGATTTTTACGATTATGTAATGTGCCAAATTGTAAGCGTTAGCGGTAACAATGTGTTAGACGGATATGTTATAGACAAAGGTACTAAGGATGGAGTAATAAAGGGAAGAGTTGTAGCCACTGCTCAAGGGTTGGTTGGTCAAGTAACAGTGGCCAATGATAATTGGTCTATTGTGCAAAATATAGCCAATGAAAATATAGGAGTAGGGGCTATGGTTCAAAGTACTGGAGACACTGGTATATTAAGAGGTTATAAAAATGGCAGTAATAATGTATTAGCAAAACTTGACTTTATTTCTATTGATTCTGAAATCAAAGTGGGAGATGTCGTAGTTACCTCTGGTGACGGTTTTATATATCCCAAGGGAATAAGAATCGGTGAAGTTATTGAGGTAAATGAAGATAGAGCTAGGGTTATGAAAACCGCAATAGTAAAGCCTTATGTTGATTTAAACCGATTAGAAGAGGTTTTTGTTATTCTTCCTAAAGATAGATCCACTGATAAGTATATAGGGGAGGAATTGCAGCCATGAGAAGATTAATAGTGATTTTAGTCTGTGTATTTCTATTTATAATAGACAATACACTGTTGCCTTTTTTTGCGGTAAAAGATTACTTCCCTAGTTCTTTATTTATTTTTATAATTTTTTATTCTATAAACAGTGACTATTGGGATGCTATAGAAATAGGGGTTATTTCAGGCTTGCTTCAAGATTTGTATTTTTGTGAAGTTATAGGTATAAATCCCTTAGTAAATATGCTTCTCTGTTTATTAGCAGTGGTCATAGGAGACAATATATTCAAAGAAAAATTATTGATTCCGGTTATGTCTCTTTTTGGACTTTCTGTTCTAAAGGGAGCCTTAGTTTTTGGTATCTTGTATATTATTGGAATGAAATCAGACATTTATTCTGTTATTTTTACTTCCTTATACACTATGGCTTTAGGTATCTTCTTATATAAGTTTACCTACAGATTGATGCAGAAACCATTTATGAAAAAACAATGGAAGTTTTAAGGAGGATACTCCATGAAGAAAAAAAAGAAATTTAATCGGTATATGGCCTTAATTATTATTATGCTAATGATTTTTACTCTAATAGGCTTTAGACTATTTTACATTCAGGTTGTAAAAGCTGATGATTATATGGACAGGGCGAATACTAATTCTATTAGGCAAGTACCAGAAGCAGCACCAAGAGGGAAGATTTTGGATAAAAATGGTGTGATATTAGCTACTAACAAGCAAAGCTACAATTTAGTTTATATGGAAAATGATGAAGGAAAGGAAAAGTTTTTTGAAACCTTTAAGGAGGTTTTTAGGCTTTTAGATGAGGCTGCAAAGAATAATGCAGTTACAGATGAAGGTCAGGATCAATTGTTAGACGAGTTTCAGCTTCAGGTTAATCCCTATAGATTTGAATTTAACACAGATGATCCGGATACAAAAAGAGCTTTAGAACAATTCTTTAAGAATGAAAGAGGCTTAAATGATCTGGTAAGAATGCAATTGTATAAAAACACTCCTTCTAATGAATTAACTGATGAGCAGAAGGAAAAAATAAACAAGAAACTAATGGAGATTAGTGCAGAAGAAGTCTTTTATTATCTCATAGTAAAATATGATATTTATAAGCTTCTTAATTTAACTAAGGAAGAGGAGAAGGTTTTATTCCAAAGAAAAAGAAGTGGAGAAATTACTGATGCAGACATCGCTAAAATGGTGTTAGATAAATTTGATGTAAATGAAGTTAGAAAGTATATGGTAGTAAAGGATGCAATTTATCTACAAAGCTTTAGCGGTTATAAACCAGTTACTATATCAGCTAATATGAGCAAAGAAACTGCCTTCCTATTTGAGCAGGTTAAGAATACCTTGCCAGGGATAGATGTTTCCTTGCAGCCTATAAGATATTATCCTAATGGATCCTTAGGCTCTAACTTCTTAGGGTATATTTCAAAAATTAGTCCTACTAATACAGAGCGATACGAAGAAAGAGGTTATGATATAAGTACTGATTATATAGGTACCGCTGGTTTGGAAAGTGCCTTTGAAGATAGGCTTAGAGGTACTAAGGGTGGAACTACTATTAGAGTTAATAAGGAAGGTCGAAAGACAGAAGAGCTATTTAGACTAGAACCTTATCCAGGTCAAGATATGATTTTAACTATTGACAGTAAGCTTCAGGCTGTAACAGAAAGAGCCTTGCAGGATAGGATGACGGCGTTACAGACTACTGAACGATTCCATGCTGAAGCTGGAGGAATAATGGACACAGGAAATGCTACCAGAGGTGCGGCAGTAGTCTTAGATGTTAAAACTGGAGGAGTACTCGCTATGGCAAGCTTACCGGGATATGATCCTAATTTGTTCTCAATTCCAGGTAAGTTAACTAGTGCTATGAGTAAAGAATTTTTCCAACCAGATTTAGAGGCCTTTGGAAAAGAGTATATTAAGCGTATGCAGCTGGATAAATACGGTACAACCGTTGATGACCTATTTCCAATAACTTCTACCGATGGTAACACAACAATAAGAAGAGATGAAAATGATATATATCCAAAACCTTTCTATAATTATGCTACTACAGCTTTAGTACCTCCGGGTTCAACCTTTAAGCCAATGACATCCATTGCTGCTTTAGAGGAAGGGGTAGTTGGTCCAAATGAAATAATTCATGATAATGTACACTATATTTTAGGGGTTAATGGTGTTTGGAAATGTCATGGCTCCCACGGTAATGTTAATGTTAAGACAGCACTGCAAAAGTCCTGTAACTATTACTATTATGAGGTTGGAAACAGATTGTATAAAAAGAATGGCTTAGATGCTATTGCTCAGTACGCCTGGAAGTTTGGCTTGGGAACGGATCCTAATTCAAAAGCTAAGGCAAGTACTGGAATAGAAATAGCTGAATCCTTTGGCCAAACTTATAATAACACTTATAATAAGAATCAGTTTGCATTTTATTCAAGATTTTATATAGCAGAAAAGCTAAGTGCTGGTGTATACCAGGCAAGTGGTGCTACCATAACCTTTACTCCTATTGACATTAATACTAACAATGAAGATAGCGATGAATTAGCTAAGGCAAAGGCTGATATTAAGGATAAGGTTAAGGAATATATAATGGGAGATTATGATATAAACAACTCCTACTCTATATATCAAAAGCTAAAAAGGGATTTGACTCCTTTATTTCAGAATTTAATAAATGCCCAACCAAAAGAAACACGAAGTAATTACAAGGATAACGACGCAGAGAATATGGCGGAGGCCATTTCTACCTATGTTACCTTCGATATTATTACTCAAATTACTACACCAGGTAATATTCTTAATGCATCTATAGGTCAGGGTACTAATAACTTTACTCCTGTTCAGCTGGCTAACTATATAGCAACCTTAGCAAATGGTGGAACTAGATATAAGGTTCATATGGTAGATAAGTTTATTGATGCTTCTGGTCAGGTTGTTTATGAGAGCAAGCCTGAAATATTGGATCAAATACAAATAAAGGCTGAAAATTTAGAAGCTATAAAGCAAGGAATGAGCTTGGTTACAGATGAATTTGGTACTGCTTCTGGTTCCTTTGCAAACTTCCCAATTAAGACTGCCGGTAAAACTGGATCAGCTACTTATAAGGAAGGTGGTAGACAGGAGGCTGTAGGTAGAACCTCTTACGGATTGTATGTAGGCTTTGCTCCATATGATAATCCAGAAATAGCTGTTTGTATCGTTATATTTGATGCTGGTCACGGTGGTTATGTATCTGATGTTGCAAGAGCTATATATGAAGCTTACTTTAGAGACGAGTTAAAGCAAATCCCAGGTTATCAGCCTAAATTTGATTATACATTGAATCCATAAGTTTTAGATTATATTTCGAGGAAATTCATATTACGTTGAATTTCCTCGAAATTTTTGTTAGAATTTTAGTAGATATATAAAATTATTTAAAATTTAAGAAGGAATTTAATCACCCTGTATTGAAATATATATCTGTTGTGCTTATTGTTCATTTGGAGGTTTTTTCTATGGAGGACAGGATATTAATAAAAGGTAATCGAGATGGCTTGGTTACAGTAATTGATATGAATAAATTTAACAACTTTGATGATATGCTGGAGGCACTCATAGAAAAGCTTTCCAGAGGAAGAAGGTTTTATAAAGGCTCAACCTTGAAAATAACTACAGAATTAAAAAAAATAACTGATAGAGACGCTGTAAGATTAAGAGATGTATTGCTTAAGGATTTTGCCATTAAGGAATGTATTTTTGAAGAATATGAGGAAGCAAGTCCTAAGAGTTTTACAGGAGTCTATGAAGGAAGGACAAAGTTTGTTAGAAAAACTATTAGAAGCGGACAAAAGGTTGAATATTCTGGAAACTTAGTAATAGTTGGGGATGTTAATCCTGGTTCAGAAATTCAAGCAGCAGGGAATGTAATAGTATTAGGAAATTTAAAGGGTTGTGTACGTGCTGGTATGGGTGGAGATAATAGAGCTTTTGTTGCAGCTTTTTCCCTTCAACCAGAAATACTTCAGATTGGGAGCTTGGTAACAAGAGCTCCAGAGGATAATGATAGACCTCAATTTCCAGAGGTGGCTAAGATTAAGGATAATTCAATCATAGTGGAACCATATTTACCAAATAAATTTTTATAGCACGGAGGTAGCAAAATGGGAGAAGCAATAGTAATAACATCCGGTAAGGGTGGAGTAGGAAAGACAACTACTACAGCAAATATAGGAACAGCCTTGGCAGCTATGGGCAAGAAGGTAGTAGTTATTGACGGTGATACAGGTCTTAGAAATTTGGACGTATTAATGGGATTAGAAAATAGAATAGTTTACACTTTAGTTGATGTAATTGAAAATAGATGTAGACTTAAGCAAGCTATGATAAAGGATAAAAGATTTAACAACCTTTATTTGCTCCCAACTGCACAGACTAGGGATAAGAATGATATTAAGGCTGAGGATATGCTAAATCTAGTTAATGAGCTTAAGGAAGAATTTGATTATGTCTTAATCGATTGTCCTGCAGGTATAGAACAAGGCTTTGAAAATGCTGTTATCGGTGCTGATAGGGCTATTATAGTTGTTAATCCAGAAGTAACTTCTGTAAGAGATGCAGACAGAGTTATTGGAAAGTTAGATGCAAAGGGTATAGAAGACCATCAGCTTCTAATAAATAGATTGAATATAGATATGGCGAAAAAGGGTGAAATGCTTAATATTGAGGACATAAATGACATTTTATCAATTAAGCTATTAGGTGTGGTTCCAGACGATAGAAATATTACAATTTCTACTAACAAGGGTGAACCAATAGTTTTGGATGAAAAAGCAGTTTCTGGGCAGGCCTTCAAAAATATAGCTAAGCGAATTACAGGAGAACAAGTTCCTCTTATGAATTTAGAGGGCGAAGGTGGCGGTCTTTTAAATGCTTTCAAGAAGCTCTTTAAAATAGGAGGTTAGGGGTATGAATTTATTGAAATTATTTGGGGGTAACAGGTCATCTAAAGATGTGGCAAAGGATAGGCTAAGATTAATATTAATCAACGATAGATCGTCCCTTTCACCACAGGTTTTAGAATCAATAAGAAGAGAAATACTAGAAGTAATTTCAAAGTATGTTGAAATTGATAGTTCAGAGGTTGAAATAGCTTTAACCAAGACAGATGCGGAAGAGGGTAACTTGCCTGCCTTAGTAGCAAATATTCCAATAAGAAAGGCTAAGGAAAGATAAGTAAATTTCTATAGAAAGAGTGCGGAAAACAACCGCGCTTTTTTTATGTATTTTACGTAGCATTTTATATTATTAATTGATATAATTTATGGTATTGGAGGGTGTGAGATGCTTGGAAGATTTAGTTTAAATAAAAAACTTATTCGAGATTTTGATTTTGGTATTGTTTTTGTAGTTATATTAATAGTTCTTTTTGGTTGTACTAATATATATAGTGCTACAGGGGCTAGTCTTGGTTACTATTATGTCAAGCTTCAGCTTTTATGGCTGTTAGTTGGCCTTGTGGTTATGTATGTAGTAATTCTTATAGATTATACAATCCTATCAAACTATGCTCCATTGATTTATTGGGCTGGTGTTTTGTTTTTGCTATATAATGATCTTACAAGTAGTGCTGTTAACGGTGCTTCATCATGGATTAGTATCGGTAGTAGAGCTATCCAGCCATCTGAGTTTGCAAAGCTTGGAATGATTATAATGCTAGCTAGAAAACTAGATGACATGGAGGGCAATATCAATAACATTAAAAACTTTCTAATATTATCCTTTTATGCTTTAGTTCCAGTAGCACTTATAGTTATTCAACCAGACATGGGAATGACCATGGTTTGTTTTTTTATAGTTTTGGGAATATACTTTATTTCTGGACTGAATTTAAAGGTGATTGTAGCTGGTTTTATTGCAATAATAGTGTTGATAGTAGGGGTTTGGAATTCTGGCATTATGCCATTTTATTGGAAGAAGAGACTGACCATATTTTTAAATCCCGAATCTGATGAACTAGGTTATGGTCTTCAGCTTATACAGTCACAGATTGGCATTGGATCAGGTGGCATAACTGGAAATGGGGCAAAATTTGGAGAAAGAGCAGTTACAGGATTTGTATCTCAATTTGTACCAGAGTCCCATACAGATTTTATATTTTCTATGGTAGGAGAAAGGTGGGGATTTGTAGGAGGTATAATCTTATTAATTTTATATTTCATTCTACTTTATAGGATAATTTCCATAGCAAGAAGAAGTAAGGATTTATTTGGAAATATAATTTGCGTAGGGGTATTCTCATCCTTTCTCTTTTCCATAATTCAAAATATAGGTATGACTATTGGAATACTTCCTATAACTGGAATAACCCTTCCTTTTATGAGCTATGGGGGAAGCTCTCTTTTAACCAATTTTATAGCTTTAGGCCTAGTATTAAATATTGGTATGAGAAAGAAAAAGATTAACTTTTAAAAACATAGGAGGAAATATATGAAGATAGCATTAATAGCACATGATAAGAAGAAGGATGATATGATTGAGTTTGTAAAAAGGTACCAAGAGGTTTTCAAAGAACATGAACTCTATGCTACAGGTACCACTGGAAGGTTGATTTCTGAAATAGTTGGACTTAAGGTACACAGGTTTTTATCTGGACCTTTAGGTGGGGACCAGCAAATAGGTGCAAAGGTAGCAGAAGGTGAAATGGATATGATAATATTTTTAAGAGATCCTCTTACAGCACAACCTCATGAACCTGATGTTACTGCCTTGCTCAGATTAAGTGATGTTCACTGCATACCTTTAGCTACCAATGTAGGTTCAGCGGAGATCTTTATTCAAGCCTTGAGGTTAAGAGAAAGTAGAATTTAATATTACTTTCAGCAAAAAATCGACGTTAGTCGATTTTTTTGTTTGAAATAAAAAGCATAAATATTATGCAAAAGTAATATATATAATTGTAATACTAAAGGGGTGCCAGTGCAGTAACTTTAGCTAAGCCATGTCTTAATGGAATTACTCTAAAGATTTGGGACTAGTATAAGTTAAGGCTTTCTGCTGGTATTCCATGATATGGAGGAGAGGATGGGAAGTTATAGGTCACAATATCAAGCCTACTATAAATCACTTGTAAATCAAAGATATTTACCAAATAGAAGAGCAAATTCCTTTGCCAAAAGTAAGAAATCACAGAATAAAAATAGCAAGCTTTTGAACCGTTTGCTGAGAGAGTTAGTTGGAGTTTTTTGTCTGGTGATAATTGTATTATTTTGTAAGCTAATTAAATCACCATGGACAACAGAATTTTATAGGTATTGTAAATTAATAGTTGATTATAGCTATGATTATAATGAGCTATATACTAGTATTACAAATCTAAACATAGATAATATAAACAGTACCATAAGCAGTTACATAGAAGAAATAAAGGCTAATATAACTGGTGAAGCTACAATAAAAGAAACTATTGGAAGATCCTTTGTAGAGCCTGTTAAGGGGAAAATTATTAAACCTTATGGCGAGAGTGTGGACAAAGCTACTAATAAGAATAATTTTCATTATGGTATAGACATAGAAGCTCCTATAGACACAGAGGTAAAAAGCTGTGCAGATGGAACTGTAAAATATGTAGGTGAAGATAAGGAGTATGGGAAATATATAATTGTAGATCATGGATTAGGGGTAGAAACCAAGTATGGAAATTTAAAGGAGATGAAGGTAGAAGTAGGTGCGTCAGTTAACTCTGGAGATGTTATAGCAACAATTGGTAACAATGATGATTCAAAAGTGCCACATTTACATTTTGAGCTGATTTATATGGCAGATAACAAGGATCCTCAGGAGTACCTACAATTTTCAAGTGATACTTAGCAATCTTTTTAGGAGACATAGATGATAAAATTTAATAAGTTCTTTATTCCATATATATTCTTATTAATAGTTATAGGCTTTAGAGGAGAACTATTAATTTCCTTCATACTTGTTATTCTCCATGAAATTGTTCACTACTTAACCGCTGTTGCTTTTGGTTTTTCGGGCTTTGATATAAAAATTCTGCCAATTGGAGCAGTGTTGAGACTTAAGGATTTAGATGAAGCTACTCCATTTGAGGATTTGGTAATTTCCTTGTCTGGCCCCTTATTTAATCTAGTATTAGCGGCTGTTTTATTTTATATAAGCACCATTTATCCTAGTGATACTATAAGTTTTCTAATAAAAAGTAATTTGTCTTTAGGAATTTTTAATCTAATTCCTGCTTTTCCCTTAGACGGTGGAAGAGTATTGAGGGACTGCTTAAGTATGAAAATAATATATCGGCGGGCCAATGAAATAACCGTTAAGGTCAGTATGGTGCTTGGTTATTGTATCTTGTCTGCCTTTCTTATCTCCATAGCCCTTAAAAGACCAGAATACAATTTTGCTATAATCGGAATCTTTATAATAATCTCCTCTTATAAGGAGAGGGAAAGAATAGTATATATCATAATGAGCGACATCATTCGGAAGAAGAACAGGTTCATTAATACCAAGTATATGGAGAACAAGAACATATCCGTATATTACAAGGGGGAATTAATAAATCTTCTTAGCATCATGGATAAAAATAAGTACAATATTTTCACTGTATTGGATGAAGATATGAGGGTTATGGATGTAATATATGAGGAAGAGATAGTTCAAGGCTTAAAAACCTATGGAAATATTACTATAGAAGAATTTATAAGATATCGTGATGAAAATAGTTAAGGTGGCGGATATATGAGTTGAAATTTTGTGATTAACTCAAGGGAAGCCACTTTTTTATTTTTTGTCTTTATGGTAGAATGAAACTATTGTCTAATTGTGGCTTAGGAGGATGTACTATGAATAAGATTAATGATGATATACTTTTCAGAGTTGAAAAACCTGCTAGATATATCGGTGGGGAATTAAATAGCATAATAAAGAATCCCCAAAAGGTAGACATAAGATTTGCAATGTGCTTTCCTGATGTATATGAGGTTGGCATGTCCCATTTAGGAATGAAAATTTTATATCATATTATGAATAAAAGAGAGGATACCTATTGTGAAAGAGTTTTTGCCCCTTGGCCAGATATGGAAAAACTTATGAGGGAAAATGGGGTACTCCTTTATGCTTTAGAAAGTAAGGAGCCAATAAAGAACTTTGATTTTATTGGTTTTACTTTGCAGTACGAAATGAGCTATACCAATATACTTAATATGTTGGATATGGCAGGGCTGGCAATTAGAGCATCTGAAAGAGGAGAAGATGATCCAATAGTTATTCTTGGAGGGCCATGTGCATATAATCCAGAGCCCCTTTATGATATTGGAGATCTTTTTCAGATTGGTGAGGGGGAAGAAGTAATAGATGAAGTTTTAGACCTTTACAACAGCATGAAGGGTAAATATAGTAAGAGTGAAATTTTAAGAGAGATGGCTAAAATTCGAGGTATATATGTACCATCCCTATATGAAGTGGAGTATAAGGAGGATGGCACTATAAAATCCTTCAGGCCTAAGTACGAGGATGTACCAGCTAAGGTTGTAAAGCGTTTTATACCAGATATTAATGATAACCCATATCCTGAGGATATGATAGTGCCTTATACAGAAATAGTCCATGATAGAATAATGTTAGAAACCTTTAGAGGATGCACAAGAGGCTGCAGATTTTGTCAAGCAGGTATGATTTACAGACCAGTTAGGGAGAAAAAGCTTCCAAAACTTATGGAGCAGGCAGAAACCTTATTAAAGACTACTGGATACGAAGAGTTGTCCCTAACATCCTTAAGTATATGCGACTACTCTGATATTCAAAACCTATTATTTTCATTAATGGAAAAGCATAAGGAGGATAGGGTATCAATATCCCTTCCATCTATAAGAATAGATGCTTTTTCAGTGGATTTAATCAAGGAAATCCAAAAGGTTAAAAAAACAGGGCTTACCTTTGCGCCAGAAGCGGGAAGCCAAAGAATGAGAGATGTAATTAATAAGTGTGTTACAGAGGAAGATTTGTTAACTTCTGTGAAGCATGCCTTTGAAGCTGGTTGGTCTACAATAAAGCTGTACTTTATGATAGGACTGCCCTATGAAACTTTAGAGGATGTAGTAGGTATTGCAGAACTAGGGGAAAAGGTGGTAGATGAATATTTTAAGGTGCCTAAAGAGACTAGACATAAGGGTTTAAAGGTTACTATAAGTACTTCAATTTTTGTGCCAAAGCCCTTTACTCCTTTCCAATGGGCAGCTCAAGATACAATGGATGCAGTGAAGGAGAAAATTCAAGCTATAAGAGCAAATATAAAGGATAGAGCCATAACCTATAATTGGCACGATTCTATGGTAAGCTATTTAGAAGCCATATTTGCAAGAGGGGATAGAAGACTTTGCGATGTACTAATTAAAGCCTTTGAAAAGGGTGCAAGATTTGATGGTTGGTCGGAATACTTCAATTTTGACATATGGATGGAAGCCTTTGAGGAATGTGGTGTTGATGGTGATTTTTATGCTTATAGAGAAAGGGAATATAGTGAAATACTTCCTTGGGATTTCATTGATATTGGTATAGATAAGGAATTCTTAATCAAGGAAAATGAAAGAGCAAAAAATATGGAGTTAACACCAGATTGCCGATTAGGCTGTAAGCTTTGTGGCATAAATGTTAACTTTAAAGAAGGGAAGTGTTTCCAAGGTGCGGTATGTAATAAGGTTCGCTAAAGAAAAAGACATAAAGTTTATATCTCATTTGGATTTAATGAGGACTATCCATAGAGTAATTAGGCGAGCAGGTTTGCCAGTGGAATATTCCAAGGGTTTTAATCCTCATATGAATTTATCCATCGCCCAGCCTCTTTCTGTTGGTGTATACTCAAAGGGAGAATATATGGATATAGTGTTGACAGAGGAAGTAGCAGAAGAACTTATAATTAATAAGCTAAACGATAGTGCTCCTCCAGCAATAAAATTCCTTCAGGCTGTTAGGGTACCAGATGCTTTTCCAGATGGCAAAAAGATACCACAGGTTGCTTCAATAATAGAGGCAGCACTTTATACAATAAAGATAAAATATGATGATGTAGAGCGGGGCTACAAGGATTTAAAAAATCTGCTTAAAAAGGAACAGTGGATTACTATTAAGAAAGGCAAGAAGGGCGAAAAAGAAATAGATGTTAAAAGACTGATTAAGGAATTTAAGTTTGATATAGAAGGTGACAGTATAGTTATAGAGGCCCTAATAGCTTGTGGAAGCAGGGAAAACCTTTCGCCAGAATTGTTGAGTTCTTATATAAAGGCTAATACAGATGCTGTAAAGGAAAATAGCTTTGTAGAAGTTGAGAGACAGGAGATGTATACTATAAAGGAAGGTAAATATGTTTCCATAGCTTCTTATTTCAAATAAAAATATTATAAAGAAGTTGGTATATTAGCATTAATTATCTATCATGTAAAAACAGCTTCGTTTAATATAGAGGTGTTAAATTTGAAAGAAATATTTATAGAACGCCGTAAAGAAATATTAAGGGTAGCCATTAAAAATAATGGAGTCCTTACAGATTGCTTCATAGAAGAAGATAAGCATGCCCCTTATCCTGGTCAAATTTATAAGGGAGTGGTAAAAAATGTTATTCCAGCCCTTAAAAGTGCATTTTTAGATATAGGACTAGAGAAAAATGCCTATCTTTATCTTGAAGGCAAATTCGAGAAAAGAAATATTAAAAAGGGTCAGGAGCTAATAGTAGAAGTAGTTAAGGAGGAAATGGGGCAAAAAGGAGCTAAGGTTACTTCCGCCTTTTCTATTCCAGGAAGATACTGTGTCTTATTAACAGACAGCTGTGATATAAGCTTTTCTTCAAAAATATCATCTCTGGAATATATAAAAATGGTTAGAGAAGGTATTAAGAAGCCCAGTGAAATAGGAATAAAGATTAGAACTGTTGCAGAGCATGTATCCTTAGATGAAGTAAACCAAGAGATTGATAAACTATATAAGCAATACAGGAGAATTGTAGAGGATGGCAATTATAAGATAAAACCAGGGTTATTATATAACGGTGGAGGTACCATTGGTAAAGTCCTTAGAGATAATTTAGATAGCTTAGTGTCCAAAATAATAGTGGATGCTAAGGAGGATTTTAATGCAATTCGGGAATATGTTATGGATAAGAAGGATGTAAGTACAGAGGTTCAGCTTTATGAAGGCCATAGATCCTTATTTGATCTATATGGCATTGAAAAGGAGATTACCTTATTAAAAAACGATAGAGTTAACCTAAGCTGTGGCGGATACATAGTTATTCAAAAAACTGAAGCTATGAATGTTATAGATGTAAACAGTGGTAAAAATGTTGCTAGTAGTCTTCGAGAAACTACAGCTTTTGAAACAAACTTGGAGGCTGCTAGAGCTTGTGCTAGGCAAATTAGACTTAGAAATCTAAGTGGAATTATTCTAATAGATTTTATAGATATGGAGGACGAAAATCATAAAAGTAAGGTATTAGAAGAATTGCAAAGGGGTTTTGAAGGGGATAAAAATAAAACTACCATATATCCTTTTACTCAGTTAGGTCTTGTTCAAATCGCTAGAAGAAGAAAATCCTTACCTATAGATAGTTATATTTTAGAAGAGTGCAAGCAGTGTAAAGGCCATGGTAAAAGGTTAAAGTTTTCTTATGTTTGTATTCTTATAAAAAACGAAATACTAAGGGTGGATAATGAAAGTAAAATAAAAGATATACTTATTCAGTTAAACAGTTACTATCAAAGGGTAGTGGAAGAAAATCCCCAGGGCTTTCTTAATAGTATAGAGGCAGAAGGCAAGAGGATTTACCTTAGATATATTGAATCGGAATTTGAAAACTTTAAGGTGGAGCCTATGATTTTTAAGAGTCAGATAGATGAGGTCCAAAAATATCTAATTAATTGACAGTTATTTAAGAAGTTTCTCTTAAGTTTTTACTTTTTTCTTTACAAATTAAGTACCATGTGATACAATGGCTTTTGTAGACCGCACAGATAGGGTTTTGTTAAAACATGGTTTGCTCCATGTACCCGTAATGGCGAGACTGGATAGAGGAGGTGTATTTATGTACGCAGTAATAAAGACTGGTGGAAAGCAATACAGAGTTCAAGAAGGAGACTATTTAAACGTTGAAAAATTGAATGCTGAGGTTAATTCAACTGTTGAATTAACAGATGTTCTTGCAGTTTCAAAGGCTGATGGAGAATTAGTAGTTGGAAAGCCTGTTGTTGAAGGAGCAAAGGTTGTTGCAAAGGTTGTTGCTCAGGATAAGGCTAAGAAGATTATAGTTTTCAAGTATAAGCCAAAGAAGGACTATAGAAGAAAGCAAGGACACAGACAGCCATACACTAGATTGCTTATCGAAAAGATTGAAGCTTAATTATGATTGACATAAAGTTTTTAAGAAAAAGTGATAAATTAGTTTCCTTCAAGGTAAGCGGTCATGCCGAATATTATGAAGGAGATGTAACAGTTTATGATGATGTTGTATGTGGAGTGGTTTCTAGTTTAGCTCAAGTAACCATAATAGGTGTTACTGAGGTGCTTAAGATAGATGTTCCATATGTGGCAGAAGACGGAGATATTCAATTGGATATTTCTAAGTTAAGTTCAGAAGAAATAGATAAATGCAGTGTGCTTTTAGAAACAATGCTTTTAGGACTTAAGAATATTGAAGAAGATTACGGTGAATATATAAAAGTGTCGGTGGAGGAGGTGTAGACATATGTTAAAAATTAACCTTCAGTTATGTGCTCATAAAAAGGGAGTAGGTAGCTCCAGAAACGGTAGAGACAGTGAAGCTAAAAGATTAGGTGTTAAGTCCGCTGATGGACAATTCGTTTTAGCTGGTAATATATTAGTTAGACAGAGAGGTACAAAGATACATCCTGGAACTAACGTTGGTATAGGTAAGGATGATACACTTTATGCTAAGGTTGACGGCATAGTTAGATATGAAAGACTAGGAAAAGACAAGAAAAAGGCAAGCGTATATCCTGTTGATGTTGAAGAAGCAATTGCAGAATAAAAAAGGGCACCCGCAAGGGTGCTTTTTTTAAAATTGTGACAAGCTTCAAAATACATATTAATAAGAGGATGATGATTAGATGAGTATGTTTATAGATAAGGCTAAAATTTTTGTTAAATCTGGTAATGGAGGACATGGAGCAGTGTCCTTTAGAAGAGAAAAATATGTGCCTCTTGGAGGGCCAGACGGAGGAGATGGCGGTAGAGGCGGAGACGTTGTTATGGTAGCAGATCCTAATATGACAACACTCCTGGATTTTAAATATAAAAGAAAATATGTAGCTGAAAATGGTGTGAATGGATCCGGCTCTAAAAGGTTTGGTAAGGACGGAGAAACCTTATACATTAAGGTTCCTATGGGAACTATTATTAGGGATGTAGAAACCAATAAAATTATGGCAGATTTATCCCATAGCGGAGATTCATATGTGGTAGCTAGGGGAGGAAAAGGTGGCAAGGGAAATGCTAAATTTGCAACTCCCACTAGACAGGCACCAAACTTTGCAGAACCAGGAATGCCTGGAGAGGAAAGATGGATTGAACTTGAGCTAAAGCTCTTAGCAGATGTTGGTCTCTTGGGCTTCCCAAATGTAGGAAAATCTACGTTGCTATCAGTGGTTTCTAAGGCTCAGCCTAAGATTGCAAACTATCATTTTACTACTTTGAAGCCTAATTTAGGAGTGGTAAGTGTACCTGGTGGCTTTAGTTTTGTAATGGCAGATATACCTGGAATAATTGAAGGAGCTGCAGAAGGTGTGGGCTTAGGCTTAGACTTCTTAAGACATATAGAAAGAACAAGACTACTCATTCATGTAGTAGATATTTCTGGTATTGAAGGTAGAGATCCTGTAGATGATTTTATCAAGATAAATGAAGAGTTGAAGAAGTACAGTGTAAAACTGTGGGATAGACCTCAAATTGTTGCTGCTAATAAGTGTGATATGCTTTATGATGAATCAATATTTGAAAACTTTAAAGCTAAGCTAAATGAAATGGGCTATACTCAAATATTTAAAATATCTGCCGCCAGCAGAGAAGGTGTAGATGAATTAATGAAGGCAACGGCAGAAGCTCTAAGTAAAATACCAGTTACAGAACTAGAAATTAAGGATGAAGACCGATTTGTTCCTGAGGAGAAGAAATTTACTTATACTATAAGACAAGAGGAAGAGGGTATTTTTGTAATAGAAGGAAGCTTTGTAGACAGACTTCTCTTAGCCGTTAATGTAAATGATCCTGATTCCTTGAAATATTTCCACAAGGTATTAAAGAATAAGGGTATTATTGATGAATTGCTTGAAATGGGCATTCAGGATGGCGATTTAGTTCGATTAAATGATTTTGAGTTCGAATTTTTATTATAGTTACAACATGGAGGTATTGTAATGCTTACATCAAAACAAAGGAGTTATTTAAGATCTTTAGCTAATACTATGGATCCAATATTTCAGCTAGGTAAAAATGGCATTGAAGAAGGTTTTTTAAAACAAATAGATGATGCTCTAGAAGCTAGGGAATTAATCAAATTAACTGTGCTTAATAATAGTGGTTTTGAGGCCAGAGAAGCCAGTGACATTATTTGTGAAGAGTTAGGCTGTGAAGGTGTTCAGGCTATAGGTAATAAAATTGTTTTGTATAGAAAATCTTCAAAAAAGCCACGAATTGAGCTTCCTTAATTTAGAAGGAGTGAGGAAGATGTTAAAGAAGGGCATAATAGGAGGTACCTTTGATCCCATTCATGTTGGCCATATGTATATTGCTACAAAGGCTCAGCAGCATTTGGGGTTAGATAAGGTTATCTTTATGCCAAGTGGAATGCCTCCTCATAAGGAAGGAAAGGACATTACCAGTTCCCAACTTCGTTATGAAATGGTAAAGGCAGCAATCAAGGGTAAGAGCAATTTAGATATAAGTGATTATGAAATAAAGAAAAAAAGCTACAGCTATACCTATGAAACAATGGAGTATTTTAAGGAAAGAGAAAAAAATACTGAATGGTATTTTATAACCGGCTGTGACTGCCTTTTTTCTTTAGAAGAATGGAAAAATGTAGACAGAATAATGAAGGCTTGCAAATTTGTTGTTTTTAACAGACCTGGGTATAAAGACGAAGATATCCGCAAACAAAAGAAGGTTGTGGAGGAAAAGTATAATACTAGCATTATATTTTTAGATTTCTTACTATTAGATGTTTCCTCCACCTACATAAGATCCGCTGTAAAAGAACATAAGGATGTAAGCTCCCTTTTACCAGAGGGAGTATATGAAATAATAAAACAGCATGGATTATATCTATAAAAGAGAGGTTTTGCTTATGTGGAATGAGGCTCAAATAATTAGTTATCTACAAGATAAATTATCGGCTAAAAGATATGAGCATGTTCTAGGGGTTAGAGACACAGCTGTGGAATTGGCTAAGACTTATGGAGAAGATGAAAAAAAGGCTTCTCTAGCAGCCTTGTTGCATGATTGTGCCAAGAATATGGGGGATTTAGAGTTAATCAAACTAGTAAAGGATTATGGTTATGTTCCAGATAAAATAGAAATGCAAGCTCCTCAACTACTCCATGGAAGAGCAGCAGCTATTATTGCTAAAAATGAAATGGGTATAGGAGATACTTCTATTTGTGATGCAGTAATCTACCATACTACAGGAAGAGAAGGTATGTCCCTATTAGAAAAAATAATCTATATAGCTGATTACATAGAGCCAACTCGTAGCTTTCCTGGTGTTGAGGACTTAAGAAAGGAAGCCTTCGCAAATTTAGATAAGGCAATGCTAATGTCCTTAGAAAATACCATAAAATATATTATTAGTAGAGGGCAGCTTCTTCATTCTAATACCGTAGAAGCAAGGAACTATTTTTTACAGCTTGTTTTAGGGGGAAGCTCTAATGAATAAAAAGACTTCCAGCAACCTTTTGTTTTATGGTTCCTGCTTTTTAATCATTTTTATTACTGTAGTAGTATATGGAGGATCAAGATTATATCTGTATTTACATAAATTTAATAAGGATTCTACAGTTACACCTTATGAGGTGAAGGATGACAGTGAGCCAGTAAATTTTTTGATATTGGGAGAAGATAAGGGCAATGGTGGTAAAGGTAGGACAGATACAATAATGCTAGTAAATTATACTTATAAGGATGATAAGGTAAATATAATTTCTATTCCTAGAGATACTTTAATAAACATAAACGATAAAAATGAGAAGATAAATTCGGCCCATGTTTATGGTGGTGTGCCTTGGACTATTGAGGCAGTAGAACAACTTTTAAACGTAAAAATCAATTACTATGGTAAGGTTGACTATGCAGGCTTTAAAGCCTTTATTGACGCCATTGGTGGTATTGATATGGAGATAAAGCAAGATATGCATTATGATGATTATGAACAAGGTCTTCATATTCATTTTAATAAGGGAGAAAAGGTCCATTTAGATGGGGAAGGTGCTGAGCAGTTTTTTAGGTGGAGAAAGAATAATGATGGTAGCGGCTTGGCTATGGGAGATTTAGATAGGATAGAAAATCAGCATATGTTTTTAAGTAAGGTTATAGATAAGTTACGGGATCCGTCAACGGTGTTAAGTTTGCCTCAACTGTTGAGCACTTTGCCAGATTATATAGAGACTAATATGACTGCAAAAGATCTATTAAAATATGGTTTATGTATAAAGAATATCAAGCGTGAAAAGTTAGATTTTGTTACTATAAAAGGAGATCTTCAAGATATTGAAGGGGTATCTTATTTTATCTATGATGAAAAGAAAAATAAGGAAGTTACTGCAATGCTAAATTAAGGAGTTATTGAAATGGCTAGTGTATTGGAGTTTGAAATAAAAGAAGAAGATAGTGGTAGAAAGCTTAGAGATTATTTGAAGACTGAGATAGGTTTATCCACTAGACTCATGCGAGGGGCTGCGGTGGATGGCAGGATAAGGATAAGAAATCAGCGAGTAAAACTAAATTACACCTTAGAGGCAGGAGATATTATCAAAATTGAGCTGTCTAAGGAGGAAAATCAAGATATAGAGCCAGAAAAAATGGATTTAGATATAGTGTATGAAGATGATGATATACTAGTAGTTAATAAGCCTCCTTTTACAGTGGTACATCCAACTAGAAGTCACCCAACTGGTACCCTTGCCAATGGTGTTTTGCATCATTTTAGAAGCAAGGGAGAAAACTGTATTGTAAGATTGGTGAGTCGGTTAGACAGGGATACCTCTGGCCTTATAATTATAGCTAAAAATCAATACTCTCATATGTTTTTAGCCAAGGAAATGGAAAGAAATACTTTAATTAAAGGGTATACTGCTGTAGTTTGGGGAAATTTAAAGGAAAAAGAGGGTACCATTAATGAACCGATATATAGACCCACTGATGATTCAATAAAACGAGTGGTAGACCCTAGAGGGCAAGAAAGCATAACTCATTATGAAGTGATTGAGTCCTTGAAGGAGGCAGATGTTGTAAGGCTCCGTTTGGAAACAGGTAGAACTCATCAAATAAGGGTACATCTAAGCTATTTAGGCAACCCTATTATAGGAGATACTCTATATGGTAGGGATGAAGAATCATTAATTAACAGGCAGGCTCTTCATGCCAGCCACTTAAGTTTTCTGCATCCTAGAACAAAAGAACGGATAAATCTAAGCAGTGATTTACCAGAGGACATGAAGAGTTTGATAAGGGCTTTAAAATAAAAATAGATAATTCGCAATTTAATTGAATGACTATTATTGATTAGACGAATTTATTAAAATAAAAAGGGACTGTTGCACAAGAACGAATTTCATCCTTGTGCAACAGTCCTATTTTATTGTGTAGTAAATTATCCTTAATTTGTAACTTATAATTTCTCAACTCTATTTTGAATCAAAACAATATAGTCAAAAAATACTGGTCCCCACTTTCGAGTTATCCAATATAGTATTTAATACGCCTTTTCAAATGTCTTATCAGTATAAAAATAATTAATGCACCTAAGTAAGTAAAAAAGAAATAGGGTAGAACTTTTAAAAAAAGTTTGATGGGTTTGAATCTAAGGTTAGGATAGTTGATGCATTTTTTACAGGCTTATGATCTACTCCACTTAAAAGCTTTATAGAACCAATAACATTACTGTTCCTAATTAAAATTACCTTGCCAACTACGTCACCTTTTTTTATGGATGTAGAATTTAGACGTTCTAAATCATAGTCTAATTTATATGTACATTCAGTAGGTGTATTTACATTATAAGTATAGTGAAAGGCTTTTTCAGACACTAAGGGCAAAGTAGAATTATCCAATAAGGTGCATTGGAAAAGTACATCACCCTTTTTAAATAAGGTTTTCGTTTTAAAGTTACTAAAGCCGTAGTTAAATAGATTTATGGTATCCTTGTAAAAGCTACCGGAGCTGTCATGTATAAGAACAGATATTAAGGTTTCACCATCTTTTTCTGCCACAGCTACATATGAGTATTGGGACTGTTTTGTATAGCCGGTTTTACCTGCTTTAGCGTATTGGTAATAGTATTCTGAACCAGGTAGGACTAGCTTGTTCTTATTCCATATTATTCTTTCATTGGAGTTTTTATTAGTTGCTTTTATAACATGCTTGGCAGTAGAGGCAATTTTGTAGTATTCAGGGTGCTTTACTAATTCCTTTAATATAAGGGCTATATCCTTTGCAGAAGCCTTATGATTGATGTTATATAAGCCGCTGGGATTAACAAAATTGGAGCTTGTACAACCTAACTCCTTAGCTCGAGTATTCATCATTTTTGAAAAGTTTTCAATAGAACCTCCTATGTGTTCTGCTAAGGCTACAGCACAATCATTACCAGACTGCAGATTTAAACCATAAAGTAAGTCTTCTACAGTAATCTGTTCACCAGCTATCAAGTAAATAGAGCTCCCTTCCGTTGATGCTGCTTGTTGACTTACGGTTACTATATCTGTCATTTTACAGTTCTCTAAGGTTAACAAGGTAGTTAGGACCTTAGTGGTGGATGCAGGAGGATAAGCTGTATCTGGATTCTTAGAATACAGAATTTCTCCTGTGGTTGCATTCATTAGAACTACGCTATCTGCAAAAGTTGTAGGCTCTTTTGCTATTACTTTGAGGATGTTAGGAAATAAATTTACTATTATAAAGCTTATAGTAAGGATACTTATAAGTTTTTTCAAGAAAGTTACCTCCTCTAATGGTGTAAGGGATATGGAAAAAATATACATATATAAAAGTATATCAAAAATTCATATTGAGTGTAATAATTTGATGGATATTAGTTAATAATTAACCAATAGTTCAAAGTTAATGTGCTTAATTAGAGAGGGGGTATAGTTTGAATAAGAAAAATAAAATAATAGGATCCATAATAATAGCTAGTATTTTTCTGATATTCACATTTATAGGGTATTTAAAGGATAATAGGATGGAGGATTATGATGATATATTTGTGGAAAGTAAGGCTGTAGTTAATAATACTGAGACAAAGGAAAAGATAAGTGAAAAAATTATCAAGGTAGAGATAAAGGGAGAGGTGAATAAACCAGGGGTCTATGCTATGAAAATAGGTAGTCGTATAGAGGATTTAGTTAAAGAGGCTGGCGGACTAACGGCTAAGGCGGATACAGATAGAATCCCTAGTTTGGCTAAAAAATTAAGAGACGAAGAATGTGTAATAATACCTAATATTGATAAACCTGAAGCAGTAGCAACTATTTCTAGTGATAAAGATGAGGACGTAAGTATTATAAACATTAATACAGCTGATAAGGAACAGCTTGAGGAAATACCTGGTGTAGGACCAGTGACAGCTGAAAGAATTATAGATTACAGGGAAGAAAATGGCTATTTTAAGAGTATAGAAGAATTGAAAAATATCAAAGGAATAGGAGAAAAGACCTTTGAAAATATGAAGGATAAAGTAACAGTTGATTAACTTTATTTTAAATCCAATTTAAAAAAATAGGTTGTTACGCAATTGGTGTATTAATTGAGTAACAACCCATTCAATATAAACATATATATATAAAATTATGCAGTATTTAATACATAACAATTGTAGGATTCAGAAAGGATGTCAATAAATGTGTGGTATTTACTTAGTTCAACCAAGCACTCACGAGATAACTCTATGAGATTTTGAGCCCAGTGAGTTGATTGAATCCCTTTTTCCACAGTAGCACAAATGTTGTCAATATAGTTCTCTACTTCAATTCTAGCTTGTCTTCTAGGGGACTCGTAACCTTCAGACTGGTCCATTTTATTTTCCCTTTCCATGCAAATAAGGGCATGCTGTATGAACTCATTGATGGGTTCAGCAGTTTGACTTGCTAAGGGATCCTCTATTCCGTTGCATAGAACAACCTTTTTAATTGGCTCTAGCAAGTCCATCCCCCATAGCATAAGACAACACCTCCTTATATAATCTAATTTAATTATACATTAAAACACACCATAAAGCAACATAACAACCAGTATTATCCTTGAAATATGTAATAAAAAGTAGAAAAATCTTCAAAAAAAGAAAAAATCTAATGTATATCAAAGAAAAGTATTGTCAATAATTTAACTAGGAGGTGGAGTAAATGAATTTTAAACGTTCTTTAAAAACAAAGGCTATGTGCTTTTCTATGTCTTATATTATTTACTATTTTATGAGAGGCTATGTAAATTTGCTTTTGTTTAATCTTTTATATAAGAATTTAATTTGGACAATTACTAACAATTTAATTGCGGACATATTAATATTTTTCATCATTCTAATGATTCCTATTAATATGGTTCATGAATGGTGTCATGGTATTTTGCTTAAGGCTTTTGGCGGCCAGGTAAAATATCAGTGGAAGGGAATTTATATGCAAGCTCAAGAGGTATCTAAAGTGCCTATACACAGAACTAAATTTCTTATGGTATTATTGCTTCCTGTTACAGTAATATCAATTTTTGCAAAGCTTATACCTGGATGGCTAGGCGGAGTGGTTTTAATATTAAATCTATTTAAAAGTACAGAAGATGTGCTGAAGGCCTTCTATTTACTTAAAGGCAATAGTGACACCTATTTAATATACAAAGAAGATGGCTATGAAATGGTGGATAATTCTGAAGAAGCTGAATTAACATTGGAAAATGCAAAATAAAATCCAGTTTAAAGTATTAAAGACAGGGCAAAATACTAATATGGAGGTGACAGCATGTTTAATAGCATTTATGAAATAGTTAGTAATGACAGTAATACTATTAATTTGTTTATACATGAAAAAGATTTCTTTTTAACCTATGATGACTTAAATAAAGAAAATGTTCAAGATCTAGTAGAAAATTATTTTAGATTCAAAGGAAGGGACGGAATTCCGGTAGTAGCAGACATTGATTACAATCAACAAACACGCCGAATTCAAATTACTGTAGATATGGATTATGATAGAGATTTCAAATTAGAACCTGCTAGTGCTCCGGACGTAATAAATAAAAATAGATATGATTGATAAAAAGCCTTTAATCTATTTTTGCTTTGCCCAATTGATTGGATCTTATTCTGCATTATTTTTATTGAATAGAAATATCTTAGGTGCAGTTCTTGCTGCATCTTTTTTACTTATTATGCTAACATCAAACAAGAGTTCAGTAGTATATATTTTGCCTATCTTTCTGCTAATAGGCTTTATAAGATTCTATAACTACTATAAAATTGAGCCACCAACTGTATGTAAGGTTCGTTTTCTTGGTACTGAAGGCCTTTATTCCATTGGTAGTTACAAGGGAAGAAGGGTTATATTAAAAGGAGATTTAGCCCAGTGTAAATTGGGTCAACAACTTCATGTGGCTAGCACATTTAAAGGGATAGCTCAATATGATAGAGGAATAATTGGGGAAATTAATATTATCAGTATTAGGAATATTGAATCGGATTATATCACTAAAATATATGAATTTAAAGAAAAGCTATATAATAGCTTCAAGAAGGAAGTTGGAGAGGAAGCTGCTGGAGAGCTTATGGCTGTTGCTTTTGGCCATGATAGCTACCTAAGCGCTGAGTCAAAAGCAATTATGAGTAATTTAGGAGTGATTCATGTAGTCAGTGTCTCAGGACTCCATATGGCCTTGATTTATAGAATTTGTGAGTATATTTTAGGCTTTGGAAGTTCAGTAATTATTGCTCTATTATACTGCATATTTACTGGTGCTGCATCTTCTACTGTTAGAGCCTTAATTATGATTATTGTTTTTAAGTTATCCAAAAAGGTTTATAGGAATTACGAACCCTTTTCCTCTCTTAGTATGGCTGCTATAATTGTGATATTCTTATATCCTGCCAATGTCTTAGATTTAGGCACTCTTTTATCTTTCTTATCCGTGCTTGGCATTTTTGTTTTTTACCAGAGATTTAAAAAATTACTATATAGATTGCCTGTAAAATTGAATGAATCTATTAGCCTTACTTTTAGTGCCCAGGTTTTTAGCTTGCCCTTATGTATTGTTGCCTTTAATTCAATTAGTACCGCTTTAATACAGGGTAATATATTTCTTGTGCCCTTATACTCCTTGCTAATGGTGCTAGGAAATGTGTCTTTACTTTTTTTCAATATAGATTTTATATTTAAAAGGTTGTGTTTAGCTATTAAGATATCCTATACAGCTATTGAAGGCTGTAAATGCTTCTTGTTGAAGGCTTCTACTGGTATTTTATATATGTCCTACGCCGAAGCATGGATTTTGATTTTTATGTATGTTAGCTACTTTCTTTATAAAAAGGGCTATAAAATGTTCCTTTGGTTACCCTTGTTTTCCTTAGTATTTTATACGGTATATAACTTTTCCTTTACTCCAACCTTTCAGTATGTAAAAATAGGAGCTAATCGAGGGATTATCTATCGCAGTGGCTTTGAGTCTGTGCTTTTCTTAGACAGAAAAAGGGTGAAGGAAAATGAAACCTTATTGAAAAAGAAGTTTGAGGTGTGGAAAATAGAGGATATAAGTAAAGCTCAGTATTTTGATGGCCATAAAAAGCTTAACATATCCAGTGGCAATAGTAAAATTCAGGTTGCATATTTTGATGGAAGTAGAGACTTAAGTATAGTATTTACTAAAGAAAATATACCTGTAATCAGTTATAAAAAATATGATATAATATATTTGCCTTATGATAAGGAAGCCTATCAGTATTATGATTGCCTTTATAATATTAGATTAATGTTTCATAGGCCTATAATAGAATAAAGGAAGATGCAAATGGATTTAGATAATTTTGAGCAACAAATAAAGAAAAATGCTTTAAAGGGTTGTTACATACTTTACGGTCCTGATGAAAATTTAATCAAGGATGCCATAAGCAAAGCAGTTGATTCTGTAGTGGAGGATACCTTTAGAGACTTGAATCTTGTTAAATTTGATGGTATGAAGGTGCAATTTGAAGATGTTATGAATGCATGTGAAACCCTACCTTTTATGAGTGAAAAAAAGGTGGTTATAGTATTTAGGGCGGATTTTCTAGGAGCAAGGGATGATAGGGAAAGTAAAAAGAAGGTAGAGGATTTCTATGATTATTTATCTACTTTACCGCCATACACAATACTAATAATGTATTATGTTTTTGGTGATGATAGGGAAAAGGCTAGTAATAATATAAAAAAGCTAGATAAGCTTGCTACCTTGGTCCAAGTGGATAAATTGAAGGGGAATAGGTTGTATAAAAAGGTAGCGGATATATTTGAGGAGAGACATAGAAGCATAAGTAAAGTTTTATTACAGTTTTTCTGCGATAATGTAGAAAACAATATGGAGATAATAAATAATGAAATAAATAAGCTATTAGATTACACTGAGGGAAGGGAAATTACCAAGCAGGATATAATTGATTTATTACCTCAAACTAATAATGAGGATATTTTTGATTTAGTGGATTTTGTATCTCAAAGAAAGCCAGAAAAGGCTATTAATATTCTTAATGAGCTGCTATTTAAGGGCGAAAGTGTCACAGGGGTATTATTTATGATAGAGAGACAATTTAAGCTCTTATATAGTATAAAGCTAGGCTTAGAGGAAGGAAAAAATAAGGACATACTAACTAGGGAGTTAAAGCTTCATCCTTATGTATGTGAAAAGCTAATAAATCAAAGTAGAAAGTTTAGCTTAAATCAATTAAGAGCTTGTATGAAGATGTGTTTGGATACTGAAAAAGCCTTGAAAAGTAGTCAAAGCGATAAGAAAATTGAAATGGAAATGCTGCTAATTAATTCAGTTATGATTTAGAATAAAAATAAGAAACCGGTAGTTAATACCGGTTTATTATTATGCATTTAATGCATTTAATTTTAAAGCAAGTTTTGATTTTTTGTTTGCTGCCTTATTCTTATGGATTACACCCTTGGAAGCAGCCATATCTAAAGCTTTAGAAGCTTCTATGTAAGCTGCCTTAGCCTCGTCGGCATTTTTTGCATTAAGAGCAGCTTCAAACTTTCTTATCTTTGTTTTTAAAGCTGATTTAATCATTTTATTTCTTAGGGTCTTAGCTTCTATAACTCTTATTCTTTTTTGAGCTGATTTAATATTTGCCATTTATCTTCACCCCCTTTGGTATTATAGGGTCTCAGCAGTTTTGGGGAAAACTCTGCACGAGTCGTTATTCAACAAATGATATTATAACATTAATATTTCATCACTTCAAGCATAATTTATCCAGAATCATGATTTTTTATAACGAATTTATATAAAGATATGTCCATATCTTATCCTTTAAAAAGATTGGAATAAATTATTGCTAAATTCAAACAATAATTATAGGTTAAAGCACATAAAAGGGATTTTCTAATTATAGAAAGAGGTGGATATATGAAAAGCATACGCACTGACTTAGCTGTGGAAGCTAGAGAGATATATAACGAAGAAAGTAACGGTAATCCTCAAGGGGTAGAATATAAGGAGTATAAGATTGGAGATGTTACTGTTACAGATGTAACTATAACCAATGAAGTTGGCGAACGTAATATGGGAAAGCCTAAAGGTACATATATTACTATAGATTTACCGGAGTTTACTCATTATGATGGAGAGGCAAGAGATGAGGTTAGTAAGGTAATGGCACAAGCTCTTGAAGGAATGATTAAGCTTGAGGATAGCATGACTGCCTTGGTGGTAGGCTTAGGTAATTGGAATGTAACTCCAGATGCCTTGGGGCCAAAGGTAGTATCAAAGCTTATGATAACTAGACATTTAAAGGAGCTGGTTCCTGATAGCATTGATGAAGGTATAAGACCAGTTTGTGCCATAGCTCCAGGTGTATTAGGTATTACAGGTATAGAAACCTATGAAATTATAAAGGGAATAGTGGAGAAAATTAAACCTAATTTAATAATATGTATAGATGCATTAGCATCAAGAAAAATGGAAAGAGTAAATAGAACTATTCAAATTGGGAATACAGGCATATCGCCGGGATCGGGAGTAGGAAATAAGAGAATGGAAATTAGTGAAAGGACCTTAGGAGTTCCGGTCATCGCTGTTGGTGTTCCAACAGTAGTTGATGCTGCTACTATGGCCAATGACACTATTGATTTGGTTATAGATGCTATGCTAAAAGAAGCAACTCAAGGAAGTAAATTCTATGAAATGCTTCAATCCATTGATAAGAATGAAAGGGGACGAATGATACGAGAAGTACTAGATCCCTATGTAGGAAATCTCATGGTTACGCCAAAGGAAGTGGATATGATTATAGATTCTTTGTCTGTTATCTTAGCTAATGGAATTAATATAGCATTACAGCCAGCCTTAGATTTAGATGACATCAATAAATTTCTTAATTGATAAGACAGAAAGTTTCAGGGCAACAGTCTAGATAAGGCTTTACTAGACTAGCTGCCCTAATTTTTATCCTATAATTTTTAACCTCTCAAAACACTCGCTGTAATTATGAACTATTAAGGTTTGTGGAAATATATTCCTAAAACCTAGGTATATATAAACCAACCCACTAATATATTTATATAGATTTACTAAAGAAAGTGGTGAGGTTTATGCTATATGGAGTAACCATAAGACAGAACAATAATACTAAAGCTTTTATGGCTACAGTGATATCACTGTTAGTATTGATTGTTGCAACTGTATATGGTTTTAAGGTACTGTTTTTAAACAATGGAAACAACAGAAGATACAACAGTTTGCTTTATGCTCAGGTTATTAATAATTCTATGCCTGTAATAGAGGTAACAACCTTTGAAGAAGAAGCACTGGCGGAAAACAATATCACTATACAGGGTGAGTTTTTTAAGCTGTTGGGTATTGATATGAATAACCCCATATCCATATTGAGTAGAGAGCTTCCCGTAGTAAAGACTTTATCAAATGATGGAAATACGGGGTCAGTTATTGCAGACAATACTTATAATATAAGTTCCTTCAACTTATCAGAAGGACAGATTACTGCAAATGCCAGTAAAGTAGGATATGATATTACCAATTCCTCTAGGGGAAACTCCGGCAGTAATGCTACGGTGATTAATCCATCCTTAAAGGAAGGTTTAGCTAAATCAAAACCTAGAGTTTTAATTTATCATACCCATACTACTGAGGCATTTTCTCCAAATGGTAATTATAATTCAGATCCTAATAAAAGCATAGTAGACGTAGGTGAAGAACTAAAGACAGAATTAGAGAAAAATTATGGCGTTGAAGTTATACATGATAAGACCGTTCATGATTCTGACTTTAATAATTCTTATAGTAAATCAAGGGTAACAGTAGAAAGGTATTTAAGTCAATACAAGGATTTTGACTTGATTATAGACATGCATAGAGATGCTGTATATAGCAAAAATAGTGTTACAATGACTATGAATGGAGAAAATGTTGCTAAGATTATGTTCGTGTTGACTAAGAAAAATCCATCCTTCAGTAAAAACCAAGCGGTGGCAAACGAGCTAATAAAAATAAGTAATGATTTATTTCCTGGCTTCTGCAGAGGGACATATTATTATAACTATGGCAATAAGTATTTTAATCAAGATAAAAGCAGTAATGCAATCCTTGTAGAAGTAGGAGCCAATGTAAACACCCATCAGGAAGCTAAAAATTCCGCCAAATACACAGCTAGAATTATAGCTGAGTATTTAAGTAAGCAAAAATAGCTTCAGACTCTAATAAAAGTTGAAGCTGGAGATTTATAATTGAATAAAATATAAAAAATAAGAGCATCCTTATAGGTAGTCATTATACTAGGGGGTGTTCTTTAGTTTTGGTAGGGAAAAAATATACTATTATATTATGGTTAAGCCTAATAATTGTTTTATTAGGAATCTTGAAGGTTAATATAGAGTTCAATAGGATAAATGGAAAGGCCTATGATGAAGATACCTATAA
>DGDR01000119.1 GCA_002385545.1 Clostridium sp. UBA3947 | reverse complement strand
AGATCCCAAGTTACTTTAATTAATATTATCCCACCTATAAGCCTTAAAGGGATCCATTTTATACGCAAAAAAGCTGATATACAGATTGCAAAGTAAATTCTAAGAGCTATAGCGCCAGTAACCCCAATAATCCCTGCTAATTTTCCAGACTTTGGCGGCAGGTTTCTAGTTGCTAAGGCTATGATACCAATGTTATCACCACACAATACTAAATCCAATAGAGCAATCTCCAGGATACCTAAGACTAGACCTATATTAAGCTCCATTTAAAACTCCTTCTTTATAATGCCTTCATTTATATTTTATTACTAAAGCTACTTTTTATGATTATTTAATATTATGTATAAATGATTTATTAAGTTTGGTACATTATATATACAGTATAATGAAAGGTGTGATAGAAAATGAAAGAAATTACTATGTTTATCCTAGCAAGCTGCCCCTACTGCCGAAAGGCTTTAGCCTGGATGGAGGAGCTTAAAAACGAAAACCCTGCCTACGCTAATATTCAAATTAAGATTATAGATGAAGGAAAGGAGCCTGAAATAGCAAATCAATATGATTATTATTACGTACCAACCTACTATATTGGTAAGGAAAAGCTTCACGAGGGTGCAGCTAAAAAAGAAATAATTCAAAAGATCTTTGATAAGGCTTTAGAAGATTAAAAGTTAGAAAGGCTGATGCACTACCTGCAAAATTGAAGGTTGTACATCAGCCTTATAATGCTTTTTAGCTGTATTAACTTGTTATCTGACCATTAACATTCTTATACCAATCAATTAACTTCCTAGCAATACTCCATCTTGAGGGAAGCTTGGGTAGCTTGTCAGCTTTAAACCAGTTAGCTTCATCAATTTCTATCCCATCGGGACATATTTCTCCTCCATCATACTCTGCAGTAAAGGCCACCATTAGCGAATTAGGAAAGGGCCAAGGCTGGCTTCTAAAATATCTTATGTTTTTCACCTTAATTCCAACTTCCTCCATGACCTCTCGTTCCACACATTCTTCTAGGGTTTCACCAAGCTCAACAAAGCCAGCAATAAGGCTAAATACGTCCTTGGTAAAATTTCTATTGTGGGCCATTAGGATTTCATCACCTTTCAATACAGCCACGATTATTGCTGGAGAAATTCTAGGATAGTAAGTACGACCGCAGTTGGGACAAATTTTCACTCTTTCGCCCTGCCCCTCTTTCATAACTGTTGCACAGCCACCGCAATATTTATGATCCTTATCCCAATTTATAAGCTGTATAGCCCTACCTGCCACATTAAAAATTTCCTCTCTAGCCTCCGTAGCTAAACTACGGAAGGATCGAAAGATAAGGCCTTCCACTGTCAAATAACGCTGTAGCTGCTCCATCTCTCCTAGCTCAGCAGCATAGCAGTGCCTCCCATTTAAACTGCCTATATAATGAACATGGTTCATTCCATCAAGATACCTGCTTAATTTTCCTCTATTGGGTATATGAATTTCTTCTTTATTAGCTTCTATTAAAATTTCACCATTTTTGAAAATAAACCATAGGTCACTATCCATTTCCTCCACAGGCTTTTCTATACCTGGTTGAAAGTCAAAATCATTGTTTCCTTCCATCATTGTCCTCCATCTCTGTTAAAGCTGCTTTTCCACCTTTTCTAAAAGGTTCATAAAATCAACTTCATTTTTTCTTTCTAAATATATATTTAACAAGGCTCTATTAGTCATATTTTCGTAGCCCTTATGGCCTTTAGCTAATATTTCTGTAAGTATGGTTTTATATTCCTCCCTGCCATCTGCTATGCTGTCCATGATTTTATTATAGGTATCCTGTATCAATTCCTCAATTAAGCTCTCTCTCAGCTTTTCTGTGAAATTTCTTAAGTATTCTTGTGCTTCCTCTGGATATGCCGAAAAATTCCCCTCCATTAGGTCCCCAATATTCAACATTATTTTATCACCTCAAATATAATTAGCTTTTATAAAAGATTTTATTATTTACAAACCTTCATACTTAATTACTATTATATCTTTTTCTAAACTAATGTATAATCAAATTTTTTACTTCTCAAACTAACATAAACATCATTTTGCTTCACTGGAGGATTTGATATGCTAATTAAACTTAATATTATACAGACTCTTTCTTTATCTGTAGTTATTTTTTTATTAGGAGAGCTCATAAAAAATAAAATACAGCTCCTAGAGAGATTTTCTATTCCATCACCAGTTATTGGCGGAATCCTCTTTTCTTTTGCAACCCTAATTGGTCATCTTACAGGATACTATACCTTTGAGTTCGATGAGACTTTAAAGAATGTATTATTAATAGCCGCCTTTACCACCATTGGCTTTTCTGCCAGCTTAAAGCTCTTACGAAAGGGTGGTATACAGGTAATCACCTTCTTAATTTTAAGCATGCTGCTAGTGCTTTTACAAAATCTTATAGGCGTTGGACTGGCAAAGCTCTTCAGGCTCCATCCTTACATAGGCCTTGCAGCAGGCTCTACTGCCTTAGTAGGCGGTCCTGGCACCTCCGCTGCCTTTGGCCCCATCTTTGAAGCAGAAGGCTTAAAAGGAGGTACTGCTGCATCAATGGCTGCTGCTACCTTTGGCCTCATAATGGGCTCCTTAGTAGGAGGACCTGTGGCCAAGTCCCTTATAGAAAAATTTAATCTAGTTGAAAAATATGTTATCAGTGATGAAGAAAAAACCTTAACTAATAAGGAAAGAAAACTAGATAGCCATTCATTATTACTCTCAGCAGTGCTTATCGTAATCGCAATGGGCATTGGTACTATTATATCTAATTGGCTAAAAAGCTTAGGATTAACCTTCCCTTCATATATAGGAGGAATGCTAGCAGCCTCCTTAATTCGTAACATATTTGATTTAGCTCACAAAAAAATTATTCATGAGGAAATAGAAGCATTAGGTCATATATCCTTAGTTTTCTTTCTATCCATGTCTTTAATGTCCCTTAAGCTCTGGCAGCTGTACAAACTAGCCTTGCCTATGCTAATAATTTTAACTCTACAAGTACTAGTGATGATTATATTTGCCTACTTTCTCGTCTTTAGAATCATGGGCAAGGATTATGATGCAGCAGTAATTTGCGCTGGAGCCTGTGGCTTTGGTCTAGGCGCTACCGCCAATGCCATAGCCAATATGGAGGCACTCACAGAAAAATATAATATTAAGGCCTTAAGAGCCTTCTTCATAGTACCTCTAGTAGGATCATTGTTTATAGACTTTTTCAATGCCTTTGCTATTACACTTTTTATGAATTGGGTTAGGTAGAATGATAAAAATTAGTGATTAGAAATCGGAGGTAAGAAGTCAGAGATTAAGGAAAATTTCCTATACAATAAATGTAATCCGTAATAAGCTCTTTGGGAGCTTATTACGGATTTTCCTTAGGAATAGTTTTCTTTTACCCAGTCTCTTATACTTTCTGCAATTTTTTTATCCTTACATTCAATGGCTATGGTTGTGGTTTCTTCATCATCATCAATACGACCAGTAACCTTTATATCTTGTTGATTGTTATTATCTGATAAAATCATCCCATTAGTGGTTTTACTCTTAGGATTCAAATTAAAATTTTCCTGCACTCCTCGTATAATATCATCATAGTCTTCTACAGATTCTAGTACAATAGTCGTTCTGTCCATTCGCATCACCTCATATATATTCTTACCATTATATTATTTACCTAGCTTACTCTTTTATTCTTAATATATGGAAAAAAATATATAAGTGGATTTGCAGGTATAGCTGTTTACTTATAGGTATTAGCTATTGCCTTGTTCTTCTTCGTTGGTATTATTAGCATCCAAATTTTCAACCTTAGCATCATCCTGTGCTTCTACAAAGTTATCCTCCACTGCTAGGGTATCAGCAGTATCATTTTTCTCCGGTTGCTGCGTCGTAGCCTTTTTAGTACCTCTCAACGCTTGTCCATCTACCGGATAATAATAATCATTAGATATGAGTTCAGTATTTATCAGCTTGCCGTTTTCATAGGTCTTTCTATATACTTTAACTCTATAACCTTTTGAGCCAGCTTTAATAACCTTTGTCTCACCTTCATAAAGGTCCTTAGAATCAATATACTTCATTTTAGGATTAATTGTCTGATATACTTCTGTGGACATCTCATAAGTATACTTGCTTAACTCTTCATTGGAGTAGATATTAAAATACACATTTTTATCCTTAGTATATCCTTCAATATAAATAGGATAGCTTAAAGTATTGGTAAATTTATAGTCGATATTGCCCCAATCTACAGTAGCATCTAAGCCCATTGGTACATAGGAAAGAACCAAGGTATGATTTCTTCTTTCTGTAGGCTTAATACCTGCCTTTAGCATAGCATTGTACAAGGTACTTGAAACCTGACAAATACCGCCGCCTAAACCAGATTGAATAGAGTCTCCTATGATAACTCCTGCATCCTTATAGCCTCTTTCTCTAGTACGCTCACCAACAACCTCATTAAAGCTAAAGGTATCGCCTGGCATTAATATAGTACCGTTAATAGCCTTTGTTGCTAATTCAATATTATTAATTCTATTTCCGTTGGAAGTAGAAAAATTAGTGCTAAAGCTAGAAATCTTTTTATTCATTTTCTCAAGCTGAGCCTTGTCTATAGTTGGCTTAGTAACTTCCACAGGTGCTTCTATCTGCACAAGTTCTTGGGTCAATCCACTATTTATATTATTTATAATAATCTCCTTTAGCTCATCCCTTTTTAGCTTTGTCCCATTTTTCCCTTCAGTAATTTTAACATTCCCGAATTCAATAGTAATTTTTGCATCTTCAGCCTGTGAATTTACCTCCTTTTCTATTTTATCTAGTAGTTCATTTACAACCTCTGCATTATAGTTAAAAGTCAGACTATATTCCTTCTTTTTTGTGCTCTTTATTAATGAGTATTTTGAAAACATATTCTCATCCTTGCCATAATTAAAAGCTTCTTTAATGGTTTCCTCAATATTATAATCAGGATCCAGCTGACTGTAATTTAAGCTATAGGTCTTGTCCCCTGCGATAATCTTAATTTCTTTTGAAATCACCTTTTTCTCATACATTTCTTCAATTAATTTTTTCGCTTCTTCTAGGCTTTTACCGCCTACATTTACCCCATCTACGTATACACCAGGATAAATGATATCCTTCCATTTGGAATCCGTAGCATAAACATGAACCACTGGCAGGGATGATATAGTTAAAAAGCTTAATATTGCAAAGATAACCTTTAATCTCTTTTTTCTTGTGTTTTTTACTCTCTTTTTTACTCTTTTCATTTTGTTTCGCCCTTCCTTTAACTTTCTATACTATATATACCGAAAAAAAGGACAATAAGTTTTCATTTTCGAAAAATATTTATTAAAAAATAATAAATCTCAAAATCCATCAAATAATTCATGAATTTTGAGATTCTTGATTATTTATGGCTATAGCTTCTACCTTTGGTTTCTATCATCGTGAAAAATCTGATCTATGGCTATTACTAGCGATAAAATAAAGGGATAGCTCTCATTATCATCTATATTTACTTCATAGGTATCAGTAAAGGTAAAGGCCTTTTTATAAATTTCCGCCACTGGTATTCCGTTTCTATAAATAGTGAAGTTATACGCAAAAATATTTCCTTCTATATAAAAGTTTCCATGCTGGCTATCTATCCTTAACCTTGGTTTAAAGAAGGAAAATTCCTTTTTCAACACCGCAGTTACAAATCCGTTTTCATAGATTAAATACTCTGGTAAAAATTTAAAAAGCTTTTGCTCAATATACACCAATTCTCTATCATCCATACTATATAATTTAAGCTTATTTCCAAAACTAAAGATTTTACTCTTAACCTTATAGGCATCATAACCATCTATATCTCTAATTGTAAAATCGTCTCCAAAGCTGAAAATTTTTTCTCTAACATAAAAAATCATTCTGCCACCTCCTTATCATCATTGTAGCATCTCCATCTATTAGCGTAAATCAAAAAGCCGAAATTTAAAAATCTGCCTCTACATTTTGTAGAGACAGATTATATTCATTAGCTCTGACAGCAATGACTATGACAATCACATTCATAATCATCAGCTAGATCGTCAAAGTCATCTTCCTGATTTACATTTATGATATTAGTATTTTGAGAGGCTCCTGCTACTCCAGCTGGGCTTGTTGCAGCAGCTAATAGCACCCCTAGAAGCAAAAGTAATAAGGCTTGATTGCCTCTTCTGGAGCTTCTTACAATCCTATGACAACATTTCCTGCAACAGCAACGTCCTCCACGCCTACTCATTTTTCCTCCTCCTTTTGGTTAAAATTCATCACAAAAAAAATTCAAAAATTGTGCCACTTTCTAATATATTATTCCGTTATGGTGAATTTTGTACCAATGGCAGTCTATCTTTAGAAAGCGGGGTTGCTACATATCGAATATTTGTGAACCGTCCCTCTTTTGGTCTCATATACTATTATGAATAAAGCTATAAACGGAGGATTAAAAATGATATTAATCAAAAGAAATATAGTATCAAAAAGAAGCCTTATTCATTTCTTTTCACCAGACAGCTTAGAAGAAAAGATCTTAAGTAAAATTTCAGACTCTAATGAAATATATGATTATAAAAGTGTTAATCAATTAATCTTCGAGGTTAATCTAAGAAGTAATATAATTAATGCAGCAAGAGAGCTTGACGCTAGTGGCTTTAAGTTCAAAACCTTCAAGAATTCCCATTGTAATCCAGTATATTGGGAACGTACCAAGAAGGGTGGCTTTATCCTTAGGAAAGATAGAGACCCTTCTGATGCTATAAATGATATATTCAAACAAGGATACAAATATGGAACCGAATGCTCTACTGCTATAACTATCGTTTATTATAAAGCTATCCTGGATATTTACCCTAAAGAACTATTCGATAAAACCTTCCCCTATCTTCATCTTATGAATTGGCATTTTATAGCTGATAACTTAGATATCGTGACCTATAAGTATTTATTAGACTATATTCCCGGAGACTGCAGATATGTAGAGAATCCAGATTATCACCCTAATACACCTGAACTAAGAGGACAAAATCTAATAGACCTAGGCGATGGCTCATACTATGGTCATGGTACTGGTATTAAAACCTTAGATGAAGTAATCGACTTTTTAAATAGACATAGAAAGGATTCTGCTTCTAGGTCAGCTTTTTTAAAACAATCAGCTACTAGGCCTAATTTTTTACACCTGGCCAATATTTATTTAAACTATGTGACTTAAGAATTAACTAAAAAGACTTAGGTCATAAGGACTAAGAGGCTGTTTCACAACTGGCAAATCAATAAGTTGTGTAGCAGCCTTTTAATGTTTTATAGCTTTTAGCTATGTGACTTTGCTATTACCCATATAGTACTTAAGGATAAGATTATTAGTTTTGTCACTATGTTGCTTTGTTACAAAAAAGGGTTGATAAAAAA
>DGDR01000084.1 GCA_002385545.1 Clostridium sp. UBA3947 | reverse complement strand
TAAGGATAGATGGGACAAGGGTTTGATGGGTGTTGGGTTTTGACATGAGTTTTTTATTTGTATACATAAATAATAAAAATTGCAGAGAGAAAAGAGCGAATTTAAGCTCTGTTCTCTCTGCTTTTTCATATGATTTAAACAAAAATATCTTATACCAACCTTTACTTGACCTTGATAACAGTTCCCTTTGATATCTCTACCAAAATTTTAGGAGTAAGTTTAAAAACCGCATTAGGAGTTCCAGCAGCAGCCCATATTTCATCATACTCCATTAAATCTTCATCAATAAAGGTGCTTATTGGTTCTGTATGACCTATAGGTGGAACGCCGCCTATTGCAAAGCCTGTATGTTCAAGAACAAAATCTGCATCTGCTTTTTCTAGCTTCTCGCCTATGTACTCTTTTACTAATTTTTCATTAACCCTATTTGAGCCACTGGCAATAATTAATATAGGCTTTTGAGATGATTTACCCTTAAATATTAAGGATTTTGCTATTTGACCAACAGTGCAACCTATAGTATCTGCTGCATCTTGAGCGGTACGAGTAGAATCTGAGAATTCTACAACATTTAGCTCATACCCCAATTCATTAAGGACAGATTGTACTTTTTCAGCCCTTTTCTTTAAATTAGATGACATGATAATACCCCCCTATAAACACTTTATAGCTTTTTATACTCTAAATATAAGCTGAAAGTAGATAGTATGTTATACATATATAATATAGCATACTAAATTTTAATAGAAAAATTTAGGACAAAAATTAGCCCATTAGTATTTCTACTATTGGGCTAGTTATTATTTGGAGGGAATATTAGATTACTTAAATACCTTAACTCTATCTTCTATGGACTGGAATTGTTTTTCTCCAGCTGGAGCTGTAGGCTTTCCAAAAGGCATCTGGCCAATTAGCTTCCAAGAGCTTGCTATGCCCCATTCCTTCTTTATCTCGTCCTCTATAAGCTCGTTATAATGCTGTAAGGATGCACCTAAGCCTTCCATTTCTAAGGCAGTCCATATAGCAAACTGGAGCATTCCGTTTGATTGTTGAGCCCAAACTGGGAAGTTATCCTTGTATAGAGCAAATTGCTGTTGAAGAGATTCGATTATACTGCTTTCTTCAAAGTAAAGGATAGTTCCATACCCGCTTTTAAAGGAGTTAATCTTTTCTTCAGTAGGAGCAAAATTTTCTGCAGGTACAACCTTTCTTAGGGCTTCCTTTGTAATATCCCATAGTTTGTCATGCTGACTTCCTAATAGAAGAACTACCCTAGCACTTTGAGAGTTGAAGGCAGATGGTGTGTATTTTACAGCATGATCTATAATTTCCTTGATTCTATCATCAGAAATAGGAGACTCCTTACTAATTCCATAAATTGAACGTCTATCTGCAATTGCAGTTAAAAAATTTTTTGACATATTAAATACCTCCTAAAATGTAATACTTTTATTTTCTTATTATTTATCCTAATTAATCTTGCTTATTCATTTCTATAATTAAAAGGTGAGAAGTTTCAATTGCTTTAATCAATAAATTCTCTTCAACTATTTCCATTCCATCTCTTTCGTTTAAATTAACATCATTAATTAAGGAACTTCCTTCTATTTGAACCAAATAAGCTTGTCTGTGTTTCTTTACTGGGAAGCTAATTTCTTTTCCTTTATCAAGTTCAGCTGAATATATATTTATGTCTTGATTTATCTTTATTTCAGCATTTCCAGCTTTACTTGAGACCATATGAAGCCATTTATTGTTTCTATCTTCCCAATTAAATCTGTAATCGCCATAGCTAGGATCATAGCCTTTTCTATCAGGTAAAATCCATATTTGTAACAATCTTAAGGTTTCCTCTCCAAGATTATGCTCGCTATGAAAAATACTAGTTCCGGCACTCATGTATTGAACATGACCTCGACTTAAGGTGTTTCTATTTCCCATGCTATCTCCATGAGTTAATTGGCCTTTTACTACATAAGATATTATCTCCATATCCCTATGAGGATGAGTATCAAAGCCAGTATTAGCTTTTATTAAATCATCGTTTATAACCCTTAGCACTCCAAAGTTCATATTATCAGGATTATAGTACTGGGCAAAAGAGAAGTGAAAGATACTTTTTAGCCAGCCCATATCACTGCTTCCCATGGTTTTGCTTTCTATTTTTCTTAACATTTAATTTTCTCCTTTAAGATTATGATTTTTAGCTGGATTTGATAAATATTTTAATTAACTTACATAAACGCAGCGCAAATAAATATTATATCGAGTTACAAAAAGTAATTAGCTTTAATTTAATTATACTCATATATCTTAAAGAGTCAAGCTTTTTAAAGTAAAAAAAGAAAGAATCTCTGAAACTACTTAGAGATTCTTTCTTTAAGTCCTATTTACTGCTTTATTTAGTTCCATTTTTCTGCCCACTTTTGAATTTCATTCATAACTGGTTCAAGCTCTCGACCTTTTTCTGTCAGCTCATATTCTATTCGTACAGGAATTTCAGGATAAACCTTTCTAACAACTATACCTTCACTTTCTAACTCTTTAAATCTTTCTGTTAGCATCCTTGCGCTCATATTAGGAATCGCCTCTGCTATATCAGAAAATCGCTTTTGACCACTTAGCAGGGTTCTTATAATCAAACCAGTCCATCTCTTTCCAAGTAGCTCAAAAGCACTTTCAAATTTAGGGCAAAGATGAAATTTGTCCATATTTATCACCACCTAAGGTTATTATAACATATAAGATACGCTAAAGTAAGCTACTTATAATATTATAGTTGCTTTTTTTAAGCTAAGGTAATAGCGATGGCTAAAAATAGATAAGTACAATTATCATCTAATGTCCTAAATGTTCAAGTAGAATCTTAAATCCCATTAGTATCAATATAACTCCACCAGTAAGCTCTGCTCTTGATTTATAGATTGAACCAAATACGCTACCTATTTTAACCCCTAAGGCTGATAGGGTAAAAGTTGTGATGCCAATAAAGGAAACGGCAGGTATAATATTTATTTTCAAAAAGGCAAAGGTTATGCCAACAGCTAAAGCATCAATGCTGGTTGCTAAGGCTAAAAGGCACATCTTTTTATAGTGTAAGGGATTATGCTTCTTTTGAGGGTTGTCTATATTGGCTTCAACTAAGCAATCTGCTGCAACTTCACAGCTTTTTTCTCTTGATTCCTTTATCATATTAATACCAATGATACCAAGCAAAACAAAGGCTATCCAATGGTCGATAGCTACAATTTTATCCTGAAACTGTACGCCTAATATGTATCCAAGTAAAGGCATTATAGCTTGAAAAAAGCCAAAGTATAGACCAACTGTTGCTGCATTTTTAAAGTTTACCTTTTTAAAGCAAAGGCCTCTACAGATAGCTACAGCAAAGGCATCCATTGATAAACCTACTGCAATAATAAATAATTCAACTAAAGTCATGTCTTGCTCCCCTTTATAATATATTATATAAATAAAAAAGACCTATCTGCAGAAAAATCTGCAGATAAGTCTCATTGTTTAAAATAAAGCCAGATAATTCATATCAGTATGTTGACTTTATTACACAATTACTTGTGCCAACTACTCCCTTATCGCATTTTTTAGTATATAAAATATTAGAAAACTTGTCAATATAGGTTTGATAAGATTTTAACTATTCGGTACAAGCATATGGTAAACATGGTATAATTAATATATGAAATTTTGTTAAAAAAAGAAATGGTATTGGGAAAGGAAAGATTATACTATGGAGTGTAAGAGATGTGAAGCGTTAGTTCCAGAGGGGAGTGTATTTTGCAATAAGTGCGGTAGTAGACTTGATGGGATTAGGAAGTACGATTTGAGCAAAAATTATACTAGTATCGTTGATCTAAGCACAAATTATAAGGGAACAGACTATTCAAATTCAGATTTTGATTTAAAGGCAGATTTCAATAAGTATTCTGATTTTAATTTTGGATATCTAAATTACCGTAGAAGGTCTAATAGTTTTGCTAAGTTTATAATAATCTTAATATTAATGGCAGTACCTGTAATAGCTATAATAGGCTTTATAATTGTGAAAACTCAAAGTATTGATCATTTTGATGTAATGAAAAGATTATATGAAGAAGGAAAATATCAAGAGATAACTTATTACGTTGATGACTATTATAATATTGAGGAAAAGGATGAAGAGTATAGAAGGATTGCTTATACAGGTATGTATGGTGATGAATATCAGGTTTATGTAGAAGAAATGACAGAAGAATATCCAGATTATGAACGGGTTTTGTATAATCTTTTTGATGGATTAGAGAACTGTAAATTAGGCGAAAAGTATCCGAAGGATCCTATCAAAAAGGAAGTTATTGAAAAATTTAAAGCTTACTACACTAACGCTTTAACAAATGATTTTGGCTTAACACATGAGGAAATAGATGAGGTGCTTAAATTAAGCTATGAGGCTAGAAAGGAAAAGTTTATTGAGATAGCTTATAAACATATTCAGAAAAAACATAACAAGGAATAGAAGCATACTATGAAGCTTGGTGGAAAAATTAGATATAATCATTTTTTACCTTGAGAGTAAAATACTCCATGTGACATAATTAACTTGACCGGTCAATATTTAGTAAAGGGGTTGGTTGAAGTGATTATTTCTAAGAGGTGGATTAAAGCCTAAATGAGAGCTAGGAGGAGGTCAATACCTCCTCTGTTATATGGTGTTTAGTTAGGAGAGTAGTATGCTTGACAATAATTATGAATTACTGTATTTTATAATTACAGGGAAAATATACAAGAAACAGTTTCAATATAAGCAGATGAATGGAGGAATTAATTATGTTAAGAAAAGTAGAGGTATTAGATCAATAATTAAATATTTAATTAATTAACCATCATCTGAGTTTTCATTAAATAAAGTAAGTGAGAGCAGCAGGTTGTGCTGTTTTTTATTAACTTCAATTAAGTAAATATGCTGTATATATTAGATTATAGCAAGATAATTTTTATCCCGCAGATGGTTAATTTCTGCGGGATTTTTATATACTTTTTAATACTAATTATTAAGGAGGGATTCATAATGAGCAGGGTAATATATAGTGAAAAAGCTAATAAAGTTCTAATAGATGAGTTAGGGAGGACAATAAATTGGCGTATAAAAATGGAAGGGAAGTTTTGCCTCCAGCCCTATTGAGAGAACTTCAAAAATATATTCAAGGTGAACTAATTTATGTGCCAACAAAGGAAGAAGTAAGAAAAGGGTGGGGCGAAAAGAATGGAACTAGAGAAAGTATAAGAAAAAGAAATCTAGAAATTTATAAGCTTTACAAGGAAGGCTTCACTATTTTACAGCTTACTGAACGATATAATTTAAGTGAGGATAGTATAAGAAAGATTTTGTATAAACTTAATTCAAAGTCTGGTTAAGAAGGATAAGGTCTATGGTAAAATGTTGATTTGACCTATATTACATTGACATAATGCAGGTAAACAGATTAATATAATGAATATAGGGCAAGCTACAATGAAGGCAGACATTAGTTTAGCTGTAGGTAGCATCTATTATCAAGGCATTAATAGGAGAAGAGATTATGAATGTAAAAGCCGTATCTAACTTAGATATACTAAAAATTTATGATGACGTTGATAATAAAACCTACTATGGCTGTGATCAAGAATGGTACACTAGCAAATGGCAACGTCTTTCAGGTTGCGGGCCTACAGTGGCTACTAATATTATTTTCTATTTAGTTCATAGACAGGATACCTTTAGTTTAGATAATAACTTTAATAGAAAAACTCACTGGGTGTCCCTCATGGAGGAGATTTGGCAGTATGTTACCCCCACAATTCGAGGTATACCTAATACTAAGTTGTTTTATCAGGGCATACTAAAATATTCAAAGGCTAAGGAAAAGAATCTTATATATAGCTTTTGTGATGTGCCAAAGGACAAGAAGAGCCGACCTGCCTTTCAAGAGGTATTAAAATTCATTGAAAGAGGACTTGATAAGGACACACCTATAGCCTTTCTAAATCTCTGTAATGGTGATGAGAAGAATTTAGATCAATGGCACTGGGTTACTATAGTTGCTCTAGAATATGCAGAGGATGGCAGTAGTGCTTTTGTAAACATCTTAGACGGTGGTTCTATGTTAAAGGTGGATCTTTCATTATGGTATGAGACCACCAAGCAAGGTGGAGGCTTTGTCTTTGTAGAAACACAAATATAAAGTTGTTGAATACTAGATAAAGGAATATAAGCTTAAATAACGAGGCCTCGTAGAAATGCGAGGCCTTTTTGCGTATAGGTTAAGTAAATTGCAAAATAAATTAATGGGCTTTGTAAACTAAACATGA
>DGDR01000090.1 GCA_002385545.1 Clostridium sp. UBA3947 | reverse complement strand
AGATGTGTATAAGAGACAGCCTACATACTATGAAAAAAGGAGACCGTGAGGCTAGGGAAAAATTTATCAAGGGTAATCTTCGATTGGTGCTAAGCGTTATACAGCGATTTAATAATAGGGGAGAAAATGTAGATGACCTTTTTCAAGTAGGTTGTATTGGTCTTATGAAGGCTATTGATAATTTTGATTTAAGTCAGAATGTTAAGTTTTCTACCTATGCAGTGCCTATGATAATAGGTGAAATAAGAAGATATTTAAGAGACAATAATTCCATAAGAGTGAGCCGTTCTTTAAGAGATATAGCATATAGAGCTCTTCAAGTAAGGGATAGAATGGTAAATAGCAATAATAAAGAGCCAACGATTTCTCAAATTGCAAAGGAGTTAGATGTACCTAGGGAAGAGGTAGTTTTTGCCTTGGATGCAATACAAGATCCAGTTTCGCTTTTTGAGCCTATTTACCATGATGGCGGAGATGCTATTTATGTAATGGATCAAATTAGTGATAGTAAAAATTTAGATGAAAGCTGGTTAGAAAATATATCAATTAAAGAAGCAATGAAAAAATTAAATGATAGGGAAAAGCTAATATTAACCTTAAGATTTTTTGATGGAAGAACCCAAATGGAAGTGGCAGAGGAAATAGGTATATCACAAGCTCAAGTATCCAGATTAGAAAAAACTGCATTAAGACATATGAGAAAGTATGTTTAGATAGGTATTATAAAGTGAGGTCATAAGGTAAGGGCTGTACCTAAAGGTGCAGCCATTAATATTTTTGTAGAGATTTTACCACTAAGACATTTAAAAATACATAATAGAATAGATTATTTAATAATAACATATATTTGAATACATAAGTATTTATATAGTTTACCAAAGGGGGAAGTATGATGGAAGAGATGATGTATTCTATAAATAATCTTAAACTTATGGAGGTTATCGACATCAATACTGGGGCTAAAATAGGATTTATCAAGGACTTTAAAATTGATTGTGATAACTACAAAATCGAATCCTTACTGTTACCTATTCAAAAAAACTCATGGTTTGGTAAGCAAGATATGATGGAGATACCTTGGGCTAAAGTAAAAAAAATTGGTATAGATGTAATTTTAGTTGATGCTGAGAATACAGGTGTAGAAGGGTAGTTTATATTATCCTATTCTATGATATAATTAAACTAATAAATCTGAAAGGTGTGTTACATATGAGGTGTCCATTTTGTGGTTTTGATGAAAGTAAGGTAGTGGATTCCAGATCCACAGAGGATAATCTATCAATTAGAAGGAGACGGGAATGCTTAAAATGTAGCAAAAGATATACTACCTATGAAAAGATAGAAGATTTACCTATATTAGTTGAAAAAAAGGATTCTAGAAGAGAATTTTTTGATAAATCCAAAATCATTAATGGATTAATTAAAGCTTGTGAAAAGAGACCAGTGTCACGAAGCCAAATTGAGGCAATAGCAGACGAGGTTGAAAAGCAAATTAGTAATCAGATGCTTACTGAAGTAACCTCTAAGTACATTGGAGAAGTCATAATGGAGAAATTAAAAGAAATTGATGATATAGCCTATGTAAGATTTGCTTCAGTATATAGACAATTCAAAGATGTAAATACTTTTGTAGAAGAGATAACAAAGCTAATTTCCACTAAATAATTTAATCTTTAAAGAAAAGTATATAGCTAATGTTAACATCATGTTAAGTTGGTTAAATATTTGTACAAGTTGTTGTTTTAGCTTTAAGTTTATGTAAAAATATAATTAATCTTGATAGATTGAGGTATAATTATGGACTTAATTAATGAAAAACAGTATCAGTATGTGAAGGTTCTTAATGATAAAGCTAGAATTATATTTTTCACTGCGGAAAATAATACTGATTTTCATATTTTATCTAAAAATTTTATGAAAAATATTGATGAAATAAAATCCTTATTTAATCTTAAGGATATTGGATTTTCAAAGCAAATTCACAGTAATATTGTTAATATTTATGATGGTACCGTAAGAGAGGGAGATGCTCTCATTACAAGTGATAGGAATGTAGCAATAGGAGTTTTTACAGCAGATTGTGTACCTGTTTTAATATATGACAAAGAAAAACAGGTATGTGCTGCTATACATAGTGGATGGAAGGGTACTTATAATCATATTACAGGGAAAACTATTGAGATTTTGAAATCAAAGTATCACTGTTGTATGGAGGATTTATATGTTTATATAGGTCCTCATATAAGAGAATGTTGCTATCAAGTTGGTGAAGAGTTAATTGAGAAATTTTTACTAGATGAAACCTATAAAGGATTGAAAATCATAGAGGAAAATAGGTTAAATCTAAGTAACTGCATAAAGGCACAGTGTTCTAATAAAGGAATAAATTTAGAACATATAAATGATGTGCATTTGTGTACTTTTTGCTCTGAAGAGAAAAAAGGTGTTAAACTCCATTCTTATAGAAAACATAAGGAAAAAAGCGGAAGACTCCTGTCTTTAATATATATAAAGGATTAAGAAGGAGTAAAGGGAGGTTATTATGGCCGAGGAGAAAATTTTAGTGGTGGATGATGAGGATAATATATTGGAGTTATTAAAATTTAACTTAGAAAACAACAGTTATAAGGTGGTAACTGCTTCTAATGGTGATGAAGCATTGAAATTGGCTAGATCAGAGGAACCAAATTTGATACTTTTAGATTTAATGCTACCTGGATTAGATGGATATGAACTTTGTAAAGAAATAAGAAGAGATGTGAACTTGAGCCATACTCCTATAATAATGATAACCGCTAAAAGTGAAGAATTAGATAAAATATTAGGCTTGGAGCTAGGAGCAGATGATTATATAACTAAGCCTTTTTCCATTAGGGAAATGCTTGCTAGAGTAAAAGCAGTGTTGAGAAGAGCTTCTATTCAGCAAATGAATAAGGTTTTTAAGTTTGGCAATATCTGTATAGATTTTGAGAAGCATGAAGTGCTTAATAATCATAAAAAAGTGGATTTAACCTTGAAGGAATTTGAACTACTAGAGATTCTAGTCAAGAGTAAAGGTAGGGTAGTAACTAGAGAATTTCTATTGGAAAAAGTATGGGGCTATGAGTATGTAGGTGAAACCCGTACTGTAGATGTGCATATAAGACATCTTAGACAAAAGATTGAAGAGGATGATAAAAATCCTCAATATATAGAAACTGTTAGAGGAATTGGTTATAGATTTAATTTTGGTGAATGATATGAAAAAAAAGCTAATGGGATTTATACTAGCGACCGTTTTGTTTTGCATTATTTTAGTAAACGCTTTATATATAGCCCTTGTAAACTATGAATACAAGGAAGCAGCTATCAGAGAACTACAATTTCATAATGAACTTATTGCTAAAGTAATAGAAAAATATAACTTAAGTAAACAATGGGATGGACTTTCATTTTCTGAAGATTTAAAGGACTATGATTATAGACTAACTATAATAAATGATAAAGGCTTTGTAGTGTATGATTCTGTTACTACCTCAGATAGTATGGAAAATCATAATGATCGAAAAGAAGTTGTAATGGCTAGAGAAAAGGGCTTTGGAAGTGAAATACGCTATAGCTTTACTCTTAAAAAGAATATGGTTTATGTGGCAAGTAGAATCCAAGGAGATTATATAATTAGAAGTTCAAAGGTTTTAGAAAGTGTAAGAATCATTAATGAAAGAAATATAAAGTATTATTTAGTCTTATTGCTGTTTGCAATCCTAGTGATTTTTATAATTTCATCAAGGTTATCTTACATACTCATTAAACCAATTAAAGACTTAGAAAATGTAACAAGAAGAGTGGCTAAAGGAGAGCTTGATAAGAGAGTAACGGTTCTTTCTTCTGATGAAATTGGACAGTTAGGTAAAACCTTCAATTACATGGCTGATAGGTTACAACTTACTATCAGGGATTCTATTGATAAGCAGAATAAATTGGAAGCTATACTTAAAAGTATGGATAGTGGTGTAGTTGCAATTGATAGAAATAACAAGATTATTATGATTAATCCTTATGCTAAGAAGTTATTTGGGATTACAGGTAATATTATTGGTGGGAGTTTATTAGATTATATAAGAGATTCTGAATTAAGCAAAGTTCTCCATGGAGATAATGCTGGTCCCAAGGAGATAAAAATATTTTGGCCTTCTGAAAAAATTCTAAGAGTAAGAACAGCAGACTTATTAAATGATAGTGAGCATATTGGAACTGTTGTTGTAATTCATGATATAACAGATATAAAAAAGCTAGAAAAAATGAGATCTGAATTTGTGGCAAATGTTTCCCACGAGTTAAAAACACCATTAACTTCTATTAAAGGCTTTGCTGAGACTATTAAATTCGTGGAGGACAAAGATAAAAGGGATAAGTTCTTAAATATTATAAATGATGAAGCAGAAAGGCTGACAAGGCTTATAAATGATATATTAGTATTATCAGATATAGAAAACTCTCATGATGAAAATAATGAAGAAATCGACGTACATATGGCCGTAGAGCAAATATTTAATTTGATGAAAAATACTGCGGAGAGTAAAAATATTGATTTAGTGATTAACATAAAAAATAACAGCATTGTTAATGGAAGCCTTGATAAATTTAAACAGATGATTATTAATTTAGTAGATAATGCTATTAAGTATTGCGATTCAGGTGATAAGATTGAAATAGGTATAGATAGGGTAAGCAAAAACTGTATACTTTGGGTTGAAGATAATGGTCCAGGCATTAAAGAGGAGCATTTACCTAGACTTTTCGAAAGATTTTATATAGTTGATAAGGCTAGATCAAGAAGCAAGGGTGGTACTGGATTAGGCTTAGCTATTGTAAAACATATTGTAATAGGGCTTCATGGTACCATTGATGTGGAAAGTAAATATGGAGAGGGAACTAAATTTATAATAAAACTTCCCATTATCAAGTAACAGACCTGCATGATTAGAAGCTTTTTCTCAGTAAAGATGAGGGAAGGCTTTTTTATTATAAAATTAAAGCTAACAGAATGAAAAAGCCCCTTTGTACCATAATTTGTTGACTAACAACCTCAATTAAGGTATCATAATCTACAGAGTTCAAACATAAAGCAAGTGAGGTGACAGCATGTCAGCAAAAATAAGCGCAATACATCCGGGAAGTATAGCAGAAGAATTAGAGCTTGAAGTTGGAGATATAATACTAACTATAAATGGAAATGAAGTAAAAGATATAATAGACTATAGATTTTTAATGGCAGATGAATATGTTGAGCTTGAAGTACAGAAATCAGACGGAGAAGTATGGGTTTATGAGGTAGAGAAGGAATATGATGAAAAGCTAGGGGTGGAGTTTGAAAAATCCATAATGGATGAAGCGAAGACATGTTCTAATAAGTGTATTTTTTGCTTTATAGATCAGCTGCCACCTGGAATGAGAGAAAGTTTATACTTTAAAGACGATGACTCAAGATTATCTTTTTTACAAGGTAATTTTGTTACTTTAACCAATATGAAAGATAGTGATATAGATAGAATTATAAAATATAAAATTAGTCCTATTAACGTTTCAGTTCACACAACAAACCCAGAGTTAAGAAAGAAAATGTTAAATAATCGATTTGCGGGGAATATTTATGAGCGACTAAAAAAGCTTGCAGATGCAGGCATATCTATGAATGCTCAAATTGTTAGTGTGCCAGGGATAAATAATGGTGAAGAATTACTAAAAACTATTGAAGATTTATATAAACTATATCCAGCTATTCAAAATGTTGCAGTGGTGCCTGTAGGTTCAACTAAATACAGGGAGGGATTATTTAATATAACTATATATAACGAAAAGACAGCACGGGAAGAAATAAATAACATAAAGCCCCTTCAAGAAAAATATATGAAGGAAATAGGTACTCCTTTTGTTAGATTATCTGATGAATTTTATGTTTTATCTAAGGTTGATGTACCTGATAACGATTTTTATGGTGGTTATCATCAGTTAGAGGATGGAGTAGGCATGATTAGATACATGAGAACTATTATAGAAGAAACCCTGCCACATTTGAGAGAAGATATAAGCGGACATTTCACCTTTATTACTGGTGCCTTAGCTTATGATGAAATAAAAAAAATCGCAGAGCTTATCATGAAAAAGAATAGTAAATTGGTGATAGATGTTAAAAGGGTTTTAAATAAGCATTTCGGAGAAACAATAACGGTAGCAGGACTATTAACTGGAAAAGATATTATTCAACAAGTAAAGGAAGATTTAGGTCCTGGAAAGATACTAATTCCTGTTAACATGCTGAGAAGCGGTGAGGATGTATTTTTAGATGACATTACCTTACAGCAAATGAAAGAGGAACTTAGTAGAGATATTATAGTATGTGAATATACTGGAGAAGACCTTATAGAAATTATTAACAACAATTGGTAGGAGGAATAATTATGGGAAAACCAATAGTAGCAATTGTAGGAAGACCTAATGTTGGAAAATCCACTTTATTTAATAAATTAGCAGGGCAGAGAATATCCATAGTTCAGGATACTCCTGGAGTAACAAGGGATAGAGTATATGCCCAGGCAGAGTGGTTAAGATATAACTTTACCATTATCGATACTGGAGGTATTGAACCAGAAAGTGAAGATATAATTGTTAGTCAGATGAGAAGGCAAGCGCAAATTGCAATTGAAACAGCAGATGTAATTATATTTATTGTTGACGGTAAGGAAGGACTTACTGCTGCAGATAAAGAAGTTGCACAAATGCTTAGAAAGAGTAAGAAACCTATTGTGCTTGTAGTTAATAAAATCGATTCTCTCAAGGAAGAGGATAATGCTTACGAGTTTTATAACCTCGGTATCGGAGATCCTATAACTATTTCTGCTTCCCAGGGTTTGGGTTTAGGTGATATGTTAGATAAGGTTGTTGAACATTTTAATACAGACCATGAGGATGAAGAAGAGGATGAATATATTCGAATAGCCTTCATGGGAAAACCTAATGTAGGAAAGTCCTCCTTAATTAATAAACTTTTGGGGGAGGAGAGAGTTATAGTAAGCGATATACCTGGAACAACAAGAGATGCAGTGGATAGCTACTTGGAGACAGAACAGGGGAAATTTATACTTATTGATACAGCAGGTCTACGACGGAAAAGTAAAGTTAAAGAAGAGATTGAAAGATATAGTGTAGTTAGAACTTTAGCTGCTATTGAAAGGGCAGATGTATGTATATTAATGATAGATGCAGAAGAAGGTGTTAGTGAGCAAGATGAAAAGATAGTAGGTTACGCTCATGAAATGAATAAGGCTATTATGATAATAGTTAACAAGTGGGATTTAATAGAAAAAGATGATAAGACTATGAATAAGTTCAAAAAGGACATAGAAGGAAAATTAAAATTTGTTGATTATGCCCCTTATCTATTTATATCTGCAAAAACAGGTCAAAGAGTACATAAGGTTCTTGAAATGGCTAAAGAATGTTATGATAGCTACAACAGAAGAATTTCTACAGGAATTCTAAATGAAATAATTAATAAAGCGGTACTTATGAAGGAACCACCAGTTGTAGGGCTAAAACGACTTAAGATTTATTATGTAACCCAGGTAGGTACAAAACCACCGACTTTTGTGTTCTTTGTTAATGATAGTAATGCATTACATTTTTCTTATGAAAGATACCTTGAAAATCAGTTAAGAAGTAGTTTTGATTTTAAGGGAACTGGAATAAAGCTTCAGTTCAGAGAAAGGAAAGAGAAGAATGAATAAGGTTGCTTTTATTGGAGCTGGCAGCTTTGGTACAGCATTATCTATACATCTAGCTAAACAGGGCTGTGAAGTATTCGTATGGGATAGGGAAGAAGTAGTAGTTAAAGAAATTAACTATAAAAGAACTAATGAAAGGTATTTAAAAAATATAAGTATACCAGATAATGTGAAGGCTTCCACAGATATGGCTTCTGTTATAAATGGTGCAGATTTTGTAGTACTTGCTGTTCCTTCTCACGTTATAAGATTGATTTCTAAAAAAGTAAATGAATACATAAAGCCTAGTCAGATAATTGTTAGTATTGCTAAAGGCATTGAAGAGGATAGTCTAAAAAGACTTTCTCAGGTTATTAGCGAGGAAAATCCTAATAATGATGTTGTTGTATTTTCAGGACCCAGTCATGCAGAAGAGGTATCTATAGGTATTCCCACTACTGTAGTAGTTACATCTACTAATATGAAGGCAGCTGAAAAGGTTCAAGATCTTTTCATGTCATCTGCTTTAAGAGTATATACTAATTCTGATATTATTGGCGTTGAAATAGGTGGGGCAGTAAAAAATATTATTGCACTTGCTGCAGGCATTTGTGACGGGATTGGTTATGGAGATAATGCAAAGGCTGCTCTTATGACTAGAGGAATGCATGAAATTGTTAGGATTGGTACAAAACTAGGTGGAAAAAGAGATACCTTTTCAGGACTCACTGGTATGGGAGATTTAATTGTTACTTGTACAAGTATTCATAGCAGAAATCGTAGAGCAGGCATACTTATTGGTAAAGGATATACCATGGAGGAGGCAGTTCAGGAAGTTGGAATGGTAGTTGAAGGTATAACTGCCTGCAAGGCTTTTTATAGGCTAAAAGAACGAGAGGATGTGGAAATGCCCATAACAGATGTATTATACAAAGTCCTCTTTGAGGGTTTGAATCCTAAAGCTGCAGTATATGAGCTTATGACTAGAGACAAGAAAGATGAGAAGTTAATATAAGCATATAGTAAAATAATCTTATTATAAAGAAAAATAACCGCTAAGAACATAAGTTAAGCGGTTATTTTTTATTAAAAACAAAATGTCATAAAAAAATGCGCCTCCTAATATATATATAATGTTAATACTTAGAATTGGGAGGGTACATTTTGGAAAGTTTTGATATATACAAAGATATCGCGGAACGAACACAAGGGGATATCTATGTAGGGGTTGTGGGACCGGTTAGAACAGGGAAATCTACATTTATAAAAAAATTTATGGATATGATGGTGATACCAAATATTGAAAATACTTATAAGAAGCAAAGGGCCAAGGATGAGCTTCCACAAAGTGCCTCTGGAAAGACCATCCACACTACAGAGCCTAAATTTGTTCCAAATGAAGCAGTAGAAATCAGTATAGAAGATGGCATAAAATTTAAAGTTAGGATGGTGGACTGTGTAGGCTACATTGTAAAGGGTGCAGCAGGCTACATAGAGGGCAATCAACCTAAAATGGTGACAACTCCTTGGTATGACTATGAGATACCTTTCGAAGAAGCAGCAGAATTAGGCACTAAGAAGGTCATAAATGAACACTCTACCATAGGCATAATGATTACCACAGATGGATCCATAACTGATATAGCTAGGGAAGAATATGTAGAAGCTGAAGAAAGAGTAGTTTCAGAGCTTAAGGCGATTAATAAGCCTTTCATTATTATACTTAACTCTGCAAAGGTTAATGATCCAGAAACTATTGATTTAAAAGAAGAATTAGAAAAGAAGTATGATGTTCCTGTAGAACTACTTGATATTTTAAATTTGACTCAAGAGGATATAACAAATGTAATGCATAGGGTATTGAAAGAATTCCCAGTAAAGGAAATCAATATTGATATGCCTGAATGGATAGAAAAACTTGAAGCTAATCATTGGTTAAAGGTAAACTTTATAAATGTTATTAAAGACCTGTGCAAAAACATAGAAAAAGTTAGAGATATTAAGCAATCTGTTAAGGGCTTTGAAGAAATAGAATTCCTAGAAAAGGGAATCGTTAGTGAAATGAATATGGGTGAAGGAACCGCTAGAATTGAGCTGGCTCCACAAAAAGCCATCTTCTATAACATACTCAGTGAGGTTTGTGGTTGCAATTTGAAGGGTGAAACAGAACTATTAGCTACAATGAAAGAATTGTATAAAGCAAAAACAGAATATGACAAGATAGAAGTAGCCCTTAAGGAGGTAAGAGAAACAGGCTATGGCTTGGTAGCACCTCAACTTACAGAAATGAAATTAGAGGAGCCTGAAATAGTTAGACATGGCAATAGATTTGGTGTAAAGCTGAAGGCTAGTGCCCCATCCTTGCACTTAATTAAAGCAGATATCGAAACTGAAATTTCACCTATCATGGGAACAGAGAAGGAAAGTGAAGAATTAGTTAAATCTCTGTTAGAGCAATTTGAAAGCGATCCATCTAAGATATGGCAGAGTAATATGTTTGGTAAGTCCTTAGAAGTATTGGTGAAGGAAGGACTCCAAAATAAATTATTTAGGATGCCTGAAGATGTTCAGGTTAAGATTCAAAGAACCCTTCAAAAAATTATAAATGAAGGTAATGGTGGCCTTATTTGCATAATATTATAGGTCAATTATCAGTGAAGTTTAACTTATACATGTCTCAAAATACTGGTTTTAACAGTTTTTGAGCATGTATAAGTTAATTTTAAAAATGTGAATAATGAAGCTTGATTTTCTAGCTGCATATGGTATAATAATTTACGTCGCCTGGGTATGGCGCAGATGGTAGCGCGCATGAATGGGGTTCATGAGGTCGCAGGTTCAAGTCCTGTTACCCAGACCAAGAGAATGTGAAGTGTTGTTTTTCAATGCTTCATATTTTTTTATTTGTTCAAAATGTAATTTTTAGGGCGAATTCACTGTGATCATTTACAGTAGCGAAAAAGCTGTTCTATTGAACAGCTTTAAATGGACTAGTTTATGTAATTTAAAGGATTTACTGGTTTACCGTTAATTCTTATTTCAAAATGACAATGAGGTCCTGTTGAATTTCCTGTGCTGCCAACCTTAGCTATTAGGTCACCTTTTTGGACTGAGTCTCCAACCTTAACTAGATTTTTAGAGTTATGTCCATAATAGCTTTCAATACCATTACCATGATCTATGATTACCAGGTTTCCATATCCTCCATTCCAACCGCTAAAGGTAACTTTTCCTGATTGAAAAGCTACCACATTACTACCAGTATTTGCAGCTATATCAATACCATTATGTTGTCTACCCCAACGTTCACCAAAGTATGAGCTAATGCTACCTTGGGTAGGCTTTATACCATATAAACCAACCTTTCCACCTCGGCTATAGGATGCGGAAGCGTATTGGTTTCTTTTCTTTTCATATTCAATGGAAGGAGATTTTACTATTTCTACACTAGGAACAAAAATTTTTTCGCCGATTTGCAGAGTCTCTGGTGATGTAACATTGTTGATTTCTAGTAATTTATCATAATCAGTGTTATTCAATTGAGCTAAATCCCAGAGATTTTCTCCGGCTTTTAGAGAATAAATTACTCCATCGATAGATGGAAATTGGAGTGCTTGTCCTACTTGTAAAATAGTACTTGAGGTTAAGTTGTTTGATGTTGCTATAGTAGACGATTTCAAATTATAACTACTAGCAATTTTCTCAATGGTATCTCCTGGTTTCACTACATAGGTTATAATTTCATATCCCTTACCGTCATTATTACTAGATAAAGCTTTTTCTTCTTTAGTTGAAGTTATTAATTCATTAGTGGAATTTTCTAACTGGTTAGCAACTGCGACATGGTCTACTTCTTCTTTAGCTCCTGTATCTTGTGACATGGAAATTTTCCTTTCTTCAACTATTTTGTTTTGCTTGTATGCTGTATAAGCTGTAAAAGTCACTGTAGCAGTAATGAGCAAGATAGAATAATCATATAACCATCTTTTTCTCTTTAGCATAATTGCCTCCTATAATTACCCTTGTAAAGCGACGCGCCATAGCTTGTATATAAGCGCCTTAAACGGTATTTTGAACAACATAATAGACGCAGCAAAAATTGTCATATTTCAACTTAAATAGTATAGCATATTTCCTTATATTTTGTCTACTTTTTCAGTCAAAATGTGACAGTATAGCGTTTTTAATAGTTTGTGTAAAGATTTGTCATCTTATGAATGTAACACATTTCTGCAATAAACAACATAATGAAAGGTTCTTTCTTTAACAATTAACCATTATATTACAAAAAGTATTTAGAAGTTTCACCTAATTTCACTTTATAACAGTTAAGTGTTAAAGAGGAACCTAATAATCATTTATATTAAGTTTTTATAATAAAATACTGCCAATTGTGTTCTGTCTCTTAAATTTAGCTTATCTAAAATAGTGCTTATACTATTTCTAACGGTACCTTCGCTTAAAAATAGCTTTCTTGCAATTTCCTTGTTGCTGAGTCCATCTGCTACAGCAATTATTAATTCTAATTCTTTTTCTGTAATTCCGTATCTTGAATAATCAATATTTTCCTTTTTATTAATTAGCTTAGGAATCTTTGATACAATATCATTACCAAATACATTTTGGCCCATGTGCACAGCCTGTAATGAAGGAACTATACTTTCAAAATTCTGTTTAATAATGTATCCCTTGGCGCCTATTTTAAGAGATTTTATTATATATTCATCGTCAGAAAAGGTGGTTAAAAAAAGAATTTTGGCATTACCATCAATTTTTAGAATTGCCTCGGCGGCTTCTAAACCTGTCATGGTTCCCATTCTAATATCCATTAGTATAATATCTGGATGTAAGCTTTCATATAGCTTGATGGCCTCTTTTCCATTGTAGCCTGTTCCTACTACAGAGATATTCTCCGCTTCTAATATAGTTTTTAGGGCAGCACACACTAATTTATCATCATCAACAACTACGACTTTCACTTGGATTCAATCCTTTCATAAATATTATTTTTTTGGTACGTAAATAAAAATTCTAAAACCATGGTCTGTATTAATATTTACATTTCCATCAATAGTAGCTACTCTGTCCATAATGTTTTTTAAACCTATACCATTATCAGTGGTATAGCATGCATTGGTACCATTGTCTTGTACAACTAATTGAAAAAAAGCAGAATGTTCTCGAATTATAATTGATACTTCAGTAGCATTGGAATGCTTAATTATATTTGATAAGGCCTCTTTTGTTACAGCAATAAAGCAGTACTTAATATTCTTTGAGGGATCTGACTCTATATCATAATTGAACTTGATTGAGCAAAAATTAAAATTATCTACTAGCTTTTGAATTTCACTTTGTAGGTCAATAGATTTCTCATGAAGGTTATGTACACTAGCTCGAATACTATCCATTGCCTCTGATAAGGTGTTTTTTATTTCCAATAATGAGTTTTTGGTTGGTTCATCTTTATTTACAACCAGTAAAGCTCCGATTTGCAAAATGGATCTAGAAAGTAGGTGCCCCACATTATCGTGTATATCCCTTGCTATTCTATTTCGTTCTGTTAAAGTAGCTAGGTGAATTTCATAATCCTGCTTTTCTAAAAGCTCTTTATTTTGCGTTTCTAGCTGAAGTGAAATTTCTTTTGCATTGTCTCGCAGCGCATGATAATCCCTTTCTAGTTTTTCTAAAGTAATAGTGCGGTTTTTCAATATAAAGGAACCTAAAATTAAGGTGGCTGTTAGCCAATCAAAATCGGACAAGGAATAAGTTGAAAGATTGATTAAGGGTAAATAGGAAAGCAACCACGTCCATTTAATTTTTAGAAAGAAGGAATCGTAGCAGATTAGAGGGATGAAGTAAATAAAAGGAGGTTTAAAGAAGCATAAAAATGTAAAAATCAAAAATATACATAATTTAACATATTGTGAGTCTAAGTAGCTTAAAATAGCACTTATACTTATTGTAATTAAAATTGGAACGATTATATAATTGCTATTCGTTTTAGGCAGGTATAAAGCCATGCAAATTAGAAAAAGTATTGTCTTATTAACTAAGTGTTTCATGTTAATTACCCACCTTTACTCTTAAATTCCTATAATAAAATATTAACATGTGGTAGAAGGCTGCTCAAGGTGAAAGTTACATTTGTAATGTTAAATTAGGAGTCAAATCACTTAAATCTTAGGACTAAATCTTATATTATTAAACTATAAATAATTTACTGGGAGGTTTGAAATGGTAATAAAGGTTAAGAATTTGGTAAAAAGGTATGATGAGTTAGTAGCTCTAGATCATTTCAATTTAGAAGTTAGAGAAGGAGAAATTTTTGGACTTTTAGGCCCTAATGGCTCTGGCAAGACTACAGCTATTAATTGTATTTTATCTTTATTAAAATATGACAAAGGTACTATTGAAATATATGATAAACCAATGACACCAGATGCTTACGACATAAAAAGAAAAATTGGAGTTATTATGCAAAATGTTGCAGTTTTTGATGAGTTAAATGTTTACGAGAATATTGACTATTTTTGTGGTATGTACGTTGAAGATAAAAGGCAACGAAAACAGTTTGTAGAAGAAGCCATAGAATTTGTAGGTCTAGAGGATTATAAAAAGTTTTATCCTAAAAAGCTAAGTGGAGGCTTACTCAGAAGATTAAATATTGCCTGTGGTATTGCCCATAAGCCACAGCTGATTATATTAGATGAGCCTACAGTGGCAGTAGATCCACAAAGTAGAAATAGAATATTGGAAGGTATTCAAAAGCTTAATAAGCAGGGAGCTACTATTGTATATACTTCTCATTACATGGAGGAAGTAGAGCAAATTTGTACAAGAATTGCAATTATGGATAAAGGTAAAATTATAGCAATAGGTAGTAAGGAAGAATTGAAAAGTATGATAAATTCAGGTGAAAAGATAACAGTTGAAGCTTTCAATTTGGATAATAATATTTTAGAGGGAACTAAAAAGCTGAAGAATATTATGCAGGTTGAATACAAGGATAATTTACTAATTCTAAAGTCTAGTAGAGGTAAGGATAATTTAGTAGCTGTGCTGGAATATTTGAAGGCTAATAATGTAACCATTGGCAAAGTGTATTCTGAACCACCTACCTTAAATGATGTGTTTTTAGAAATTACTGGTAAAGAACTTAGAGATTAAAGGAGGGGCATGATGTTTTGGCATATTTATAAATATAGGCTTAAATGCTTTATTAGAGATAAAGAAAATATTTTTTGGACGTTTTTATTTCCACTAATTTTAGCAACCTTGTTTAATATGGCTTTGTCTAATATTTCTAGTGCAGAAAGTTTTAAAGAAATTAAGATAGCAATTGTAGAAAATAAAAAGTATGAGGATTATTCGGATTTTAATAATGCCATTACAGCCGCGGCTCTAGGAAATGATGGTTCAAATAGTAAGAAATTATTTAATATAAGCTATGTAAGCAAGGAAGAAGGAGAAAAGTTATTAGAAAATAATAAAATTGAGGGCTATATATATTTTGATGAAAAAATAAATCTAGTGGTAAAGGAATCAGGAATTTATGAAAGTATTATAAAAAGCTTTCTCGATGATTTTC
>DGDR01000126.1:516-30722 GCA_002385545.1 Clostridium sp. UBA3947 | reverse complement strand
TATGCCAGGAAAACAGATGAGCATAGATGCTGATTTAAATTCAGGCATGATAGATGAAGCTACTGCAAGAAAAAGAAGAAAAGAATTACAGATGGAAGCAGATTTTTATGGAGCTATGGATGGTGCCTCCAAGTTCGTAAAAGGGGATGCCATAGCCGGTATTATAATAACAGTAATAAATATTATAGGTGGTATTATCATAGGAGTTCTTATGATGGGACTACCTATACAAGATGCAGCAGCAAAATTTGTTAAGCTAACTATAGGTGATGGTTTGGTTAGCCAGATACCATCCTTATTAGTATCTACAGCCTCAGGTATATTAGTTACTCGTTCTGGTAACGATGATAATTTTGGTAATGTATTATCAAAACAGTTTACTGCATTTCCAAAAGTAATAGGTATCGCTGCTGTGATACTTTTAACCTTAGGTTTTATACCTGGTATGCCTACAATATCTTTTATGGTGATTGCAGCAGGACTAGGATATAGTGCATTCTTGCTTTCAAAGGAAAAACAGAAAAAATTGGCTATGGAAATTGAATCTGAACAGATGGAAATTATAGAAACAGAAAAGAAGGAACCAGAAAATGTAATGAACCTTATTTCTGTTGAACCAATGGAGGTTGAAATCGGCTATGGTTTAATACCATTGGCAGATGAGGCATCTGGTGGAGACCTATTACAGAGAATAGCCTCTGTTAGAAGGCAGTGTGCAATCGAGATGGGTATAGTTGTACAACCAATAAGAATAAGAGATAATTTGCAGTTAAAAACTAATGAATATGTAGTTAAAATAAGAGGAACAGTGATTGTTTCTGGTGAATTGATGCCTAATATGCTGCTTTGTATGGATCCTACCAATGAAAACACTGATATTCCGGGTATTAGGACAATAGAACCAACCTTTGGGTTACCTGCAGTATGGATTAATAAGGATCAAAGAGAAGAAGCAGAAATTAAGGGATTAACTGTAGTTGATCCAACAACAGTAATGGTCACTCATTTAACAGAAACAATTAAGGCTCATGCTCATGAGTTATTAGGTAGACAGGAAGTTAAGTTAATAATAGATACTGTTAGGGAAAAATACAGTGCTGTTGTTGATGAATTGATTCCAGATCTTATGACCATAGGAGAAGTGCAAAAGGTGCTTCAGAACCTACTAAAGGAAAAGGTACCAATAAAGGATATGGTAACTATTTTAGAGTCCTTAGCGGATAATTCTAGAGTTACTAAGGATATTGAACTGTTAACAGAATACGTAAGATTTGCTTTAGCTAGAACTATTTGTAGACCTCTTATAGATGAAAATAGAGCAATAACTGTAGTAACTTTAGATCCAAAAGTAGAAGAGATTATTGGGGCTAATCTCCAAAAATCAATTCAGGGTACTTTCCCAGCTATAGATCCAGATACTACGGGAGCTATATTAAATTCCATAAAGGATGTATTGCAAAGTGTGTATTTTTATGAGAATCAACCGGTATTTCTTGTTTCACCTAAGATACGTCCAGCCTTCAGAAAGCTTATAGAAATGATTTATCCCAATATAGTTGTATTGTCATTAAATGAAATACCAAACGATGTTGAGATTAGAACCGAAGGAGTTGTGACAATCTAATGATTATTAAGAGATATTTAGTTAACAATATGAATGAAGCCATGACCCGTATAAGATATGAGTTAGGTATGGATGCAGTGATTATAAGTCAGAGAAAGATAAGAAAGCCTGGAATTTCAGGCTTCTTTTCAAAAAAAATTATTGAGGTTACTGCAGCTGTAGATAACTCAAAGGATGAAAAGAAAAAGCAAGTGGCAGAAAAGGATGATATTCAAGACAGTATAAATGCTTTGAAAAAGATTATGAAGGATAGACCAGCTGAGAAAGTAGTAGAAGAAAAGCCTGTGATTGATGCAAGTATTCATGATATTAAAAAGGAAGAGTCTACAGAAAAGGAAACAACAGCTCAGAATTCAGAGGTTAATGATAAGCTATTAGAGGAGTTTGCTGAAATTAAAAGCATGCTTTCAGAAGTAACCGAAAGTAAAGGTAAGGCTAGTTCAACTAGGAAAAGCAAGTTACAGCTAACTCTAGAGGCTGCTGATATCAGTGAAAAAAATATTAAAAAGATACTAACAAGCATAAAAAATAATAAGCAAAAAATTGATGAAAATGAGAAGCTAAAGAATGCTATTAAAAAGTTTGTGACAACCTCTAAGGCTAAGATGGAGGGAACCGTTGTTTTAGTAGGGCCTACGGGAGTAGGAAAAACTACTACTATTGCTAAGTTAGCAGGTAGGCTGGCATTGATAGATAAAAAGAAGGTAGGTTTAATTACTGTAGATACCTATAGAATAGGGGCAGTAGAACAGCTGAGAACTTATGCAGATATTATGAGTATTCCTTTTAGGGTTGTTATAACCTTAAAAGATATGGAAAGTGCTATAGAAAGCATGAAGGATTGTGATGTCATATTAGTGGATACTACAGGTAGAAGTAGTAAGAATTCCATGCAGATTTCCGAGTTGAGAGCCTTTGTAGATAAAGCAAATTCTAGTAATGTAAACTTAGTTATTAGCTGTACTACTAAAGATAAGGATATAGAGTGTATTACAGAAGGCTTTAAGGAATTAAATTATGATAGTGTAATTATAACCAAGTTAGATGAGACCACAACCTATGGCTCAATAATTAATATATTAGATAGTGCTAAAAAACCCTTAAATTACGTAACTACAGGACAAAATGTTCCAGAAGATATTAAGAAGCTTACAGCAGATGATGTTTGCAAATTAGTATTGGGAGAGGAAACTATATGATAGATCAAGCGCAAAAGTTAAGACAACTAGCAAGCACAAATGCAATGAAAAGTACTAAGCCAAGAATTATTACTATTACATCTGGTAAAGGTGGAGTAGGAAAAAGTAACATAGTAGTTAATACTTCTATAATGCTGCAAAAGCTTGGGAAAAAGGTGTTGCTATTTGATGCCGACATAGGTATGGGGAATGATGACGTATTAATGGGGTTTTTGCCAAAATACAATGTTTTTGATATAATATTTAATAATAAGACCATCGACGAAGTTATGATTAAAGGGCCTTATGGTGTAAGTCTAGTGCCTGCTGGATCTGGTCTTAATAGAATTGAAAATTTGTCGAAAAAAAGACGAGAAGAGTTTATAAATAAGCTATCAGATTTGGAAAATTTTGATTATATCTTAATGGATACTGGTGCAGGTATAAGTCGTGATGTTTTAGGTTTTATATCTTGCTGTGATGATTTAATTATGGTAACTACACCAGAACCAACCTCCTTGACAGATGCATATAGTCTCTTAAAGGCAGTAAATCATTTTAACTTAAAGAATAAGGCTAAGGTTATTATTAATAGGGCCTTAGACCAAAAGGAAGCAAATATAACCTTTAATAAGCTTAATAATGCCGTAAGTAAGTTTCTAAAGGTTGAAATGGAGTATCTTGGCATGGTAAGCGAAGATAAAAAACTTGTACAATCTGTTAGAGCTCAAGAACCTTTCGTAATATCATATCCAAATTGTGATGCAGCAAAGGATATAGAAAAAATAGCTGTCAAATTAATAGGAGATGGAAATAACACTAGTGGATTAGGCATTCAAGGCTTGTTTAAGAGGATATTTAGTATTTTTTCGTAAGTAATGGGGGAGTATGATGTCGATTAAGTTTATAGTCAACAGTAGAGTCGAAGTTATAGATGATACAGAGGTATATAAGAGTACAATCCAAAATGAAACCGATGAAACCATTGCTATTAGTTTGCCAGTTAAGGATGGGGTATATATTACACCACAGATAGGAGAAAGTATTCAGTTCTATTATTACTCCGATACACATGTTTATAAGGTTGATGCTGTTGTATTAGGGAGAACAATAGAAAATGCTGTACCTTTAATCATATTAGGTGAATTTAAGAACATTATGAGAATTCAAAGGAGGCAATTCGTTAGAGTAAGTGCTGCCCTGAATATGAAGTTTATTAAAGTAACAGAAAGTGAAATAGATAGCGAAGTTGATTATAGCTCAAAATCAATATATAAAGGAATATTGCTAGATATTAGTGGAGGTGGCTTCCGACTAGGTACATCTGAAAAACTTAATCTAAAAGAATTAATTGAAGCGGATTTACCCATTGAAGATGAGAGAATTAAGGTACTAGGGGAAGTGGTAAGGGTAGAGAAGCAACAAGATAATATATATTATTATGGAATCAAATATATTAACATTGAAGAGAGAACTAGAGATAAAATAATTAGATTTATTTTTACTCTTATGAGGAAGCAGCGTAATAGTTTATAGATATACCTTTGTAGAAAAGGGGGAGCACAAATGGAGGTTGCTAGAGCTTTTGATGAAAAAGAACAGTTAGTAAAAAAATATATTCCATTAGTTAAGTATATAGCATCAAGGATAATATTGGGAAAAAGTAAATATATCGATTATGATGATCTTCTAAGCTGTGGAATGGTTGGCTTAATAGATGCTATTAATAAGTTCGATTCTATGAAGGGCATGAAGTTTTCTACCTATGCTTCTATTAGGATTAAGGGTTCTATGATTGATGAAATAAGAAAAAATAGTCCTATTTCTAAAGGGGCTATGGATAAGCTAAATGCTTACAATGGAGCTGTAGAGGAGCTACAGAAAAAATTATTAAGAGAACCTACCTACGAAGAAATTGCAAAATATATGAATATAACTGAGAACGAAGTATGGGAAATTGAAGCTAATATTAATTATATTGCGCAAACTTCCTTGGAATCAATTCTGTTTTCTGATGATGATGAAATAGAACTAAAGGGCATAGTTGAAGATAAAAACAGCCCTAGTCCCGAGAGAATACTAGAGGAAAAGGAAGAGGTTGAGCATCTTGCAAAGGCTTTAGAATCCTTAAAGGAAAAGGATAGATTAGTTCTTACCCTGTACTATTATGAAAGAATGACTTTGAAGGATATAGGTAAGGTCCTCCAAGTTTCGGAATCTAGAGTATCCCAATTGCATAGTCGAGCCATTATGCGCTTAAGAAAGGCGATGCAAGATTTAAAGTATTCTAAGGGATAAATCAAATTCAGGTTGGAGTGAGTAAATGTCTATAGTATTAACTTTAATGGGAATTACTATTATAATATTTAGTCTAAGTTCTTTAATAAAAGAAAGCAGAAATTCTGAAGCAAATAGTTTTCAGGCCGTATACGAGGAAAAAAAGGAAGAGGTAAAGGATACGGATCTTCTAATTGCAGAGATGCGAAAAGAGTTTGCAGAAACAATTTTAGAGCTTCAGAAGGAAATAATAGATTTAAAAGAAAAAGCTTATGGTGAAGAAAAAATTAACTCTTCTGAAGAAGGAGTAGAGGAAATTTCTAGAGAAGCAATAGAAACTGATACAGAAAAGGAAAGCGTTTACAACGGCGTGAAGGTTAATGATATTCAGAAGCTTTATGCGGAAGGTTATTCTTTAGAAGAAATTTCAGAAAAATTAGGGATTAGTAAGGGGGAGATTCTATTAATAAAGGATTTATATCTAAAGTAAAATTTATAGTAAATTTAATTAAAGATAAAAGAACTTTATTTGGCTTTGGATTAGGAATTATTTTTGCTACCCTTTTATTATCTCTATTTGGTAACAATAAAACTTTGACAGATGAACAGGTAGAAATGAAAGCTAGGGAGCTTGGCATGGAATATAGAGAAGAATTTAAAGTAATTGATAAGGATGTGAAAAAATGATAAGAGGATTATATACAGCAGTTTCAGGCCTTATTACTCAAGAAGCAAAACAACAGGTTATAACTAATAATATGGCCAATGCTAATACAACAGGATATAAAGTAGAAAATTTAGCTATAAAGAAATTTGATGATGTATTAATTCAAAATTATGATAGAATTTCTGGTGGAAAAAATGTTAGGACTATTATCGGTTCCTTATCAAATGGTAGTAGAATAGATGAAACCTTAACAGATTTTACACAAGGTATGTTGCAATCAACAGATAAGGATACTGATTTTGCCTTAGAAGGAAGGGGATTTTTTACAGTAAGAGTCACTGCAGCGGATGGAACCGAAGGGATCTATTATACAAGAGATGGTGCCTTTCATGTGAATAATCAAGGCTATTTGGTAAATTCTAGTGGAAATTATGTTATGGGCAGAAATGTTGCTACTGGGGCTTTAGAGCCAATGGAAGTAGGAAACAGAAAGATTACCACAGATACGAATAATAACATATTCCTCGATGGTGAGCTCAGTTATAATTTTAATATTGTAGATTTTGAAAACTATAATGCTCTTGAGAAGGTAGGAGATAATTTATACAGAGGAGAAAATCCTATACAGTCTCAGGCTATAGTTAAGCAAAATAGCTTAGAAAAGTCTAATGTTAATATTATCAACGAAATGGTTAATATGATGACGGTACTAAGAAGCTTCGAATCAAATCAGAAGGTAGTACAGTCCTTAGATGAGACCTTATCTAAAGCTGTAAATGAAATTGGAGTAGTTAGATAAGCCAGTATCTAAGTATTTGAATAATTCTCAAATTTTTATATGAAAGAGAGGATATTATGTTAAGAGTATTGTGGAACAGCAAAAGTGGCATGATAGCTAATCAAGAGAAGCTAGATGCCATATCAAATAATTTAGCAAATGTGAATACTAATGGATATAAAAGAGTTACTGTAAGCTTTCAGGATACTATGAGTGAGACACTTAGAAGAGAGGGCTATCCCATTACTACTAATGGGGAGAGAGCTCAAGATCCTTATACTGGCACTGGTGTAAAGACTACTGGCTGGGTAAGAGATAATAAGCAAGGTATCTTGATTGAAACTAACAAGGACACAGATTTTGCTATTGACGGTGAAGGATATTTTCAACTAATCAGAAGTGATGGTAGTCTAGTTTATACAAGAGTTGGTCAGTTTGATGTGGATGCCAATCAGAACTTAGTAGATCCTAATGGAAACAGAGTAACAATTTACCCAGCACCGGGAGTTAATGCAGAAGATATTAAGTTTACTAAAGATAATTATTTCATTTCTAAAGACGGGGAAGTTTCAATAAAAGGTGAAAATGGATATGAGTTGGTAGGTATTATACCTTTATTTTCTACTAACGGAAGCAATGATTTCATATCCATTGGTGAAAATTATTATCAGGCAAAACCAGATGCACAGGTATACCAAGTTCAAGGCTCCAATATTTATCAAGGATATCTTGAAGGATCCAATGTAGACATGGTTGTTGAGTTAACGGATATGATAGTAACCCAAAGAGCTTTCCAGCTTGGCACTAAAGGCTTACAAGCTGCAGATGAGATGTGGCAAATGGCTAACAATCTAAAGAGCAGATAAAGATGTAATAGCTTAAAATTTAATATTAATTTGTCTATTTTATTGTATATTTCTGTGCTAACCGTCATAAAATATATTGTTAAACAATGGCGGGGAGTGTGTTTATGATTAGTTATTATAATAATGATTTTAGCATGTATACTTATGACCCTAATGTTAACTATGACAATAATCACAATACCATGAATAATGGTTTATACAATGGCTTTAATCATACTCATAGTATGTATAATACTATGAAAAGCAATAACCAGTATAATGGGCCTGTTAATAATATAAATAGCGGTGTACCTAATTGTTATGGTACTGCCAATACTTATGGATACTGTCCATATGTACAAAATAATATGGTTGACCCAAATAGTACAGTGGACAATCAGTTTAGAGGAAGCTGTCCATATGGTAATGAAAATTATCAATATTCTCCAACTGTTAATTGTATTAATCCTTATTATCCACAGGAGAATGCTTATCGCTCATATGAAAACAACTTTTACAATGGGGATATCAAAATTAGAACCGTAAGCATAGAGGAAATTAGAGATTAAAGTAATTCTAGCTTTGTTGGTGCAAAATGTATTTGGAATACTTTGCCAACAAAGCTGTTTTTGTTTATAATAAAATGTAGCGTAAATTTGTTGAAGGGAGAGTAATATGGGCGTAGGATATATTATTGGGTGCTTTTTAAGTATTCTACTTTGGAAAGTAGATAGGTTTAGTATCATAAAATACTTTGACAGTTATTTTAGAAAAGTAGCAAAGGAAAGTAAGTTTATTGAAATCATATATTTAGCAATTATGCTGATAATAATAACTGCACCGTTCTTATTCAAACATAATGAATTTGCAAATGCTATTACAGCCTTCTTAGTTATAGATATTAGTAATACAGAAAGAAAAAACTTGAATATTAAGGAAAGAACACATTTTTATGATTCCATTTCATTAATATCTAAAGCATTAGTTTCAGGTTTTATAGCACCGCTATTTTACATTTTAATATTTGGCAATGGCTTTGGGATAACTTATATGTTAATCTACCATTTTTCTAATTTATATAGATATAAAACTATAGGAACTTTATTCAATATCTTAACAATAGTACCTTCAGCAATAGCTCAGTTGCTTTTATATGTAGTTTACTTGCTAAGAAGTAAAAGGTTAAAGGTAGACTTTCAAGGAGATTATTTTATTAATTTTATTCGAAGGCCATTGCTTAATATAGATATCTTTGGAGCGTATATTGAGTCTGTTAACTTTTATTATTATTTTAACGATGATGATGTGAACTATGTAAAAAGCTATGGAGAACATAGAAATAAAATAGATCAGATATGTGTAAAAGACTATCTTTCCGTATCTTATGCTATAGCTATGGTTTACTTTATTGTCTTCTTTATTTTAATAAGGATTTTTAATTAGATATAAAAAGATTAATGCTGCTGAAATTATAGCATTAATCTTTTTTTGATAAGATGTAGGGATTTATTATTAATCACAATATTTTTGAAAAACTACAATTTAGTAACCTAGACAGATATTGATAGTCCACATATAATATAATATAATTATGCTATAGGACAAAATGTTTATAAAGAGAAATAATTGTAGAATGTGGGGGATAAAATGAGATTCTTAAGTATTTTTCGTATGGCTAAAGAATATTTATTACTAGGAATTATAGTTGTAGTTTTTGTTTCTATTGGCTATTTTCTAATTTTCAAGGTAATGAAGAAAGACAGCAAAAAACTTTCCAAAAGGAAGTTTTTTGTAGGGGCTCTATTACTTTGCTATATGGTAGTAGTGTTAGGGGCGACCATGTTTAGCCGTCCTAGTTTTGAAATAAGTGCTAGCAGCTTGCACCTATTTTTTTCATACAAAGATGCTTGGAATTCATTTTCTAAAGCAGCGTGGAGAAATATTATTCTTAATATTTGCATGTTTATACCTTTAGGTTTTCTCCTTCCTCTTTTCTCGGATAAGTTTAAGATTTGGTGGAAGAACTACTTAGTTGGCTTAGCTACTACACTAATCATCGAGTTGTTGCAGCTAGTTACCCATAGAGGAATTTTTGAGATTGATGATATTATAAACAATTTTTGGGGAACTATGATTGGATATGGCCTCATTATATTAGTAAAGGATTTATTCAAAAGGAAAGATAAGAGAGAAAATTCTATATGGAAAAAACTTTCCTATCAGCTTCCTTTATTAATTCTAATAGTTACTTTCAGCACTATTTTTATTAAGTATAATAGTCAGGAATATGGTAACTTGAGAGAAAATTATATTGTAAAAGTTAAAATGTCTAATGTTGAAGTAAAGCTTAATACTGAATTGAAGGATACTGAAACTACAGTGTCTGTATATAAGCTACCAGTTGCAACTCAAGAAGAAACTTTGAGATATGCAAAAAACTTTTTTGCTAAGTTTGGGAAAGAAATAGATGAATCAAGAAATGATTTTTATGATGAAACTGCTATTTATTACACCACTGATGGAAAGGATAGCATTTGGATAGATTATGCTGGATTAGCAATGTATTATTCCAACCATGATTATTTTCAAGACGAAGGAAAGGCAGGATGTAGTCTTGATGAGATACGGGTTGCCTTAAAAGAATATGATATTGAAATTCCATCAACTGTCGATTTTGAAGATGAAGGGAATGGAAACTATATTATTACTGTGAATATGTATTTAGAAGGTGATAAGCTAATAAATGGTACCTTGTCATGCTTTTATAGTAAGGAAAGTAAGGTAAAAAGCGTAAGAAACAATATTAATACATATGAAAAGTATAAAGAGTGTACAATTATTTCAGAGCAGGCAGCTTATGAAAAGATAAAAGAAGGGAAATTTAAGTATCCATATAATTATGATGATGTACATACTATTGATATAGAGTCAGTAGAACTTTCATATGCTTTGGATTCTAAGGGATTCTATCAACCAGTATATGACTTTAAATGTAAATTTAATGGTGAAGAAGGGAAAATAATAATTCCAGCTATGAAAAAATGAAAGACACCCCATCAGATTAAATATAAATCTGATGGGGTTATTAGCTACTAAGCATTGCTTAAGCCAGATATAGCTGTAGTCAAAGGAGGTATTATTTGCTTTTTTCTAGATATTACTCCAGGGAGATATACACTATTTCCATCAAGTTTTGCATTGAAGGCTCTTACAACAACTTCCTTTTCTTCTCCAGCTACAATAAGTTCAGAACCACCCTTTATTATATCGGTAACCATTAGTACCAAAAGAGCAAAATTATTGTCTTTAACCTTTTTCTCCATTAGCTTTAGCATATCTTCCTTGAAAGGCTGGAATATTTCTAAATCTAAGGTTCCAACCTGAGAAACTCCAACCTTAAGATTATTCACTGTAAATACTTTAAAATCTTGATGGAAGATTTCTTCAGGAGTTTTATCCATTAGAGATGTACCTGCCTTAAACATTTCGCGAGAGAACTTTTCAGGATCTATCTCAGCTATTTCACAAAGCCTTTTTAGCATCAACTTATCAACATTAGTTGAAGTAGGAGACTTGAAAAATAAGGTATCTGATATAATAGCTGCACACAGTAATCCCGCAGTTTTCTTGCTAGGTCTTATACCGTTTTCGAAAAATATAGATGCAATTATGGTAGAGGTGCTACCTACAGGTTCATTTCTGAAATATATAGGACTGAAGGTTTGCACATCTGCAATTCTGTGATGGTCTATAATCTCTAAGATTTCTGCTTCTTCGATACCATGCACCGATTGAGCTCTTTCGTTATGGTCCACTAGAATAACCTTTTTCTTGTTCTGAGAAATTAAATGGTAACGAGAGATACTTCCAACAACATTATTATTCTTGTCAACAACAGGGTAGCTTCTATATCTTGTTTCAAGCATGATATCCTTTATTTCATCTACAAAGTCTTCTGTGCTAAAGGATACAATATTGTCCTTAGTCATAACATGGCTTACAGGAATACTTTGGATAATAAGTCTTGAGCAAGTAAAGTTATCATGTGGTGTAACTATTATGGAGCATTTTTTGGTTTTAGCAAGCTCCACTATTTCATCGCTTACATTGCTGTTGTTTGTAATAATACATAAAGCTGCTCCTTTGTTAATAATATTGGCTAATGCCTGTGGTGAAGTGTCACAAATAACAATATCTCCGTTTTCAATACAGTCATCTTCAATATTTGAAGAGGCTAAAAGAATTTTACCTTGAAAGATTGGAGAATCATTGTTAATGTAAATAGGTTTAGCGGATAAGGTATCCAATATATTTTCTATTTTAGTTTGGCTCTTATATAGTATTTTGTTGTCCCAAACATCCATAAAGGTGGAAATAACATTAGATATAGATACTATACCCATTAAATTATTATTTTCATTAGTTACAGGCAAGGTTTTTACATTATTTTTTTTCATAATATTCCATGCCATTTTTAAGGAAATATCTGAAGAAATAGGAGCAATTCTATCTATATTAAGATCACTTACTTGAGCTTTTACAGTATCTATTAGCATAGGTGGTTCCACATCAAAATATTCTAAGACAAATCGAGTTTCTCTATTAATATCCCCAAGTCTAACAGGTATTGCTGGAGTGCTCTGAGTCTTGTTTTTAAATTCTGCATAGGCTATAGTAGCACAGATTGAGTCTGTATCTGGATTTTTATGTCCTGTTATGTAAATTACATCCTTCATAGTTGACTCCTTTCACATATTGATTGCTTATATTTTATATTCAACAGTTAAATTTGTAAAGGTATATTTATACAACTGTATATAATTGTTCATAGCTGAACCTTAGATTTCATATATTATTATGAATAGTGTTATTAACACGCTGAACATTAATAAGGAGGCTAATGAATGATTGAGGAAAAAGAACTGTTAAGGGGGTTAACTACAGCAGAAGCTGAAAGAAGACTAAAACAGCATGGCTTAAATGTGCTAGAGGAAAAGGAAGCTATATCTCCTATTAAAATATTTTTGGCACAATTTAATGAATTTATGATATGGGTGCTTATTGCTGCTACCATTGTATCTGGTCTAATGGGGGAGAAAGCTGACGCCATCACAATATTAATAATAATATTCATGAACGCCTTTTTAGGTTTTATTCAAGAATACAGAACAGAAAAATCCTTAGATGCCCTTAGAAAAATGGCAGCGCCTACCGCTAAGGTTATAAGAGATGGAAAGGTTCAGGTTATTAACGCTGAGAACATAGTAATAGGAGACATATTAGTATTGGAAAGTGGTGATAGGATACCGGCAGATGCTATAATACTACAATCTAGCAATGCTATGGTTGATGAGTCCTTGCTAACAGGGGAATCAGTAGGAGTAAACAAGAGTCCTAAGGAAAAGGAAAATAATTTGTACATGGGTACTATCCTATTAACAGGGAAGGCCACTGCAAAAGTTATTCAAACTGGTATGAATACCGAAATGGGTAAAATAGCTGATATGCTTCAAAATATAGATGATGAAAAGTCTCCTTTAAAAGAAAAGCTTAATTCACTAGGGAAGATTATGGTAGTAATATGCTTGGTTATATGCCTAATTGTTACCATAATGGGTATTATAAGAGGAAATTCACCTATAGATATGTTCCTTATGGGAGTTAGTCTAGCAGTGGCGGCTATACCAGAAGGCTTACCAGCTATAGTTACAGTGGCCTTGGCCTTAGGTGTTTCAAGAATGCTGAAAAGAAATGCCTTGGTTAGAAAGCTGCCAGCGGTAGAAACCTTGGGGTGTACCTCTATTATATGTAGTGATAAAACAGGTACCTTAACTGAAAATAAAATGACCGTTAAAGCAATATATTATAATACAAACATAATAGAGTGCGGTGACAAAAAAAGCTTTAAGGGCTTGATAAATAGTGAAATTTTGAAAAAAATCTTTACTTATTGCAGTGATTGCAGTTTTGATTATAGTAAAAGAGATATAGCTTCAGCTTTGTTTGGAGACCCGACGGAAACCGCTCTAATAAGGGCTTTTTTTGAGGATACAAAGGAATTAAAGGCCTTTATGTCTAAAGGTTTAAGAACCTATGATATCCCCTTTGATTCTAACAGAAAAATGATGTCTGTAGTTATGAAGGAAAATAGCAAGGAGACTTGCTATGTTAAGGGAGCACCGGAAAGAATATTAGATAAATGTAGTAGAATTTTAATTCAGGGGGAGATTAGACCGTTAACAACCAGTTATAAAAGGGCAATACTAAAAAGTGTGGAAACTATGTCTAATAAAGCTCTAAGATGTATAGCAGGAGCCTATAAAGATAGTGGTGTAAGTCATAGTAAATCCGTAGAAAATGATTTGATTTTTGTTGGGATAGCAGGAATTATCGATCCACCTAGAAAAGAGGTTAAGGATGCGGTATTAAAATGTAAGCTTGCAGGCATAAAGGTCATAATGATTACTGGTGACCATAAAAATACTGCTTATGCTATTGGTAAGGATTTAGATATTTGCAAGAGCATGGATGAGGTAATAACTGGAGAGGAACTTGACAAGCTTAGCGATAAGGAGCTTGCTCAAAAGATTGATAAGTTGTGTATATTTGCTAGAGTAAGTCCGCAACATAAGCTGAGAATAGTAAAGGTGTTAAAAAGAAAAAATAAAATAGTTGCCATGACTGGTGATGGAGTTAATGATGCTCCAGCGGTTAAAGAAGCAGATATCGGTATTTCAATGGGCATATCTGGTACCGATGTTACTAAAGAAGCCTCAGCCATGATTTTAATGGATGATAACTTTGCTACTATTGTAGCAGCAGTAGAAGAGGGCAGGGTTATTTATGGCAACATAAGGAAGTTTATAAGATATCTATTATCCTGTAATCTAGGAGAAGTACTTACAATGTTTTTAGCAAGTCTTTTTTACTTGGAGGCACCATTGAAAGCTATTCAAATTCTCTTTGTTAACCTAGCTACCGATGGATTGCCAGCTATTGCATTAGGAGTTGACCCACCAGAAAAAGATATTATGTATGATAGGCCAAGACCAAAGAATGAAAGTGTTTTTGCTAGAGGCTTGACGGAAAAAATAGCTATAAGGGGAAGCCTTATAGGGGTATGCACACTATTAGCCTTTATTGTAGCGCTACGATATAATTATTCCCTTGAATGTAGTAGAACCATAGCTTTAAGCACCTTAGTTATATCTCAGTTGATACATGTATTTGAATGTCGCTCAGAAAAGCATTCCTTGTTTGAAATTAACCCCTTTACTAACCCTTACTTGATTGGGGCAGTAATGGTTTCAATATCAGCCTTGCTATCTATAATTTACATAAAACCGCTGCAAACAGTTTTTAGTACTGTAGCCTTAAGTTTGGGGCAATGGCTAATTGTAATATTCTTTTCAGGTATAATTGCTTTTATAAACAGCATGTATTTATTTATTACAAAGAAGTAATAAAAGTTTCTATTTACTTATACTAGTGAACTTAATTGTATAAAAAATCTACTATCACAGAATTATCCTTAATATATAATTTCTTACATCTAACGCAAAAAGCGGCTTTATGATAAGCCGCTTTTTTACTTATATTTGTATTGCATTTTTGTAGCTTTTTTCACTGCATCTCCTGGTACAGGAATTAAGTCTTTCTTAGTTGTTAGGTTCATAATATTAAGAATTTCTATAATTTCTCGGTTTTCTGAGCCTTTCTTACCCTTTAGTCCTTGAATAATTACTAAATGACCCTGGCTCACAGGAATAAAGGTAGGCTTCTTAAACCACTTATTCTTTTTGTACACACAGGCGGATACATTTTTGCTCCTATCGGGCTTAACAACTATTGAAACCTTTAGTTTATGGAAAATCCGCAATATAGACTTCTCTTCAATTTTTACTGATAAAACATTTCCTCTTACTTGGGTAAGACGGTCACCATTTTTCTTAAGATAAGTTTCTTGATAGTACTGAGTGAGCTTTTCTCTGAATCCCATATGTTATGTAACTCCTTTTCAAAATTTTATAAAAATATTAAATAATTATACCAATATTATTTTAATGATTAATTAAGCAATTGTAAATGTTATAAGGAAATTAATACATAAATTTTCAGTATAGATCATGTTAGTAGTTTAATAAAAAAAATCATTTTTATTATAACATATTATAATAACTATTTATAGATAAAATCTATGCTAATATCTTATTTAGTATTTTATATATGCCTTGCAGAATTTCATCGATAAAGATAATTTTTGTTACTAAATGAATACTAGTGGAATATTAATATATTAAACGACTCTTTTGCAAAGGAGGGAAGCTTGAAACTCTAATAATAGAGTTGAGCGATGTGGTGAAATATGAATTAGAGGCTAGGGATGTTTTATATAAAGGGACTGTTCCTGATATTAAGGATGAAAATACTAGTTATACTATACCTGAATACGATGATCTGTTAGAAAAGATGAAAACTTTTTTAACCATCGATTCTCCTGGCTATAATATTTATTTGATAGATGAATACTCTGAGCATAGAATAAATACTATTAAAGATTATTTGAAAAAATTATTTGCATATAAAGAAAAGCAAGACATTTGCTATGTTATTATGGAGGATGAAAAGTCACCAGAACCTATTATATTATCTAAAGGAAAGGGAACTGAACTGAAAAACTCCTTGGAAGATATTCAAAATAATTATTCTAATATTGCTTATGCTTTTTATAATAATAACATTACTGAAAAAAATGTTATTCTTAAAGAAGTTCAAGAAAAAAGAAATGAATTAATAGATAAAATTATTAATATGGCAAAAGAGGAAGGATTTAGGGTAAAAGCTGCCAGTAGCGGTTTTAACTTTGTTCCGATTAAGGATGAAAAGGCCCTACTAGAAAGTGAGTTTGAACTTTTGGATAGCAAGGAAAAAGAGCAAATTATTGATAAAGTAAGGGAACTAAAGGAAAAAGCCCAAACCATATTAGAAAGTATAAAGACTTATGAGCTAGATGCCTTGCAAAAGCTTAAGGAATTGTTTTTAAAATATTTAATTCAAGAAGCTAATGATTTTAAAATCAGGCATTTTAACTCCTTTGAACAGGAAAAAAGAGCATTAGACTATCTAAAATTTGTCTGTGATAATATAGAACGTAGTTTGGTAGAAATCTATTCCTCAAGCTTTGATGATGATGAGGATAAGCTACAAGAAGCAATTTACAAGTACTCTATTAATATATTAATAGATAATAAGAATGATGATTGCTCCAATGTTAATTTTGAAGATGATCCTACCTTAAGTAATCTAATGGGTACCATAGAATATGAAAATTACAATGGGAACTATATAACTGATATAAATCATATTAAAGCAGGCTCCTTTCTAAAATCTAATGGTGGTTGTCTTATATTAAGAGCATCGGATCTTTTCTCATATAACACTTCATACTTCTATTTAAAAAAGGCTTTAATCAATGGAAAGGTTAAATTTGATCATAGCAAGGGCTATTTAGGTTTACTAGCATTGAACAGTATGAAGCCAAAGCCCATTGAAGCTAAAGTAAAGGTTGTAATAATCGGAGATTACGAAACTTACGATATATTATATAACCTTGATGATGATTTCAAAAGAGCCTTTAAGATAAGACTAGAGTATGACCCAAAGGTAAATAATAATGAAGCTAACAGAAAAATACTTGCTAGAAACATCCAATGGGAGATTAAAGAAAAAGCCTTGACACCTCTTGATAGTTCAGCTATAGAAGAGATATTCAGATTTTTATCCAAAAAAGCTGAAAATAGAAACAAGCTACAATATGATGAAATAGAGCTTAATAAGATTATAATGTGCCTGGATAGCAGTGCAAGGAAGAAGAACAAGAGTGTTATAAAAGGGGAGGATGTAGATGAGGCTCTTTACCAAAAAGACTTTATGGAGAAGAATCTACACCAAAGCTATAAGGAAAGTAGAATTTTACTACCAATAGAGGATAAGCTAGTAGGATCTGTTAACGGCCTGTCGGTGATAGATTTAGGTTATACAAGCTTTGGAAGACCTATAAGGATAACCTGTAGCTGTCACAAAGGAAATGGATATATAATAGATGCCCAAAAAGAGAGCAATTTAAGTGGTAATATTCATAATAAATCTGTAAGCATTCTAACAGGGCTTATTAACCGACTTTTTGGAGGATATAACACAATTCCAATAGATTTTCATATTAGCTTTGAACAGGTTTATGGCAAGGTGGAAGGAGACAGCGCCTCTGTAGCAGAAATTATAGCCATCATATCAGCCTTAAGTAAGGTTCCTATCATTCAAAATATTGCAGTAACTGGCTCCATAAATCAATTCGGAGAAATCCAGAGCATTGGTGGTATAAATGAAAAGATAGAAGGTTTTTATGATATATGTAAACTTAAAGGTTCCGTTGAAGGTAAGGGAGTTCTATTACCCAAGTCTAATGTTAATAATATTGTTCTAAGACCAGAAGTAGAACAAGCTGTAGCAAAAGGAGTATTTAAACTATACGTTATGGAAAGCTTAGAAGATGCTATAACAGTATTGATGGGAGATAGTAAGCTGAAGGCAGAGGATATTTTAGATCTAGCTAATAAGGAAGTGAAAAAATATAGTGGTAAAGGAAAGTAAAGTATAATCTGAGGTCATAGTAACAATTAAATCTATATTATAAAAGCACCCATCCTTGGGTGCTTTTGACGTCAATATGGAATCTATTATATTAGACTAAACATAACTGACATTATACATTAAATCTAAAGTTTACAACATCTCCGTCTTGCATTATATAATCTTTACCTTCAAGCCTATAGTAGCCTTTTTCCTTAGCAGCAGCTTCAGAACCGCATTCAACTAATTTATCATAGCTTATTATTTCAGCTCTTATAAAGCCTCTCTCTATATCAGAATGTATTTTACCAGCGGCCTGAGGAGCCTTTGTGCCTATTTTTATTGTCCATGCTCTTACCTCCTGTTCTCCAGCAGTTAAGAAGCTCATTAGACCTAATAGTTTGTAGCTAGAGCTAATTAGCTTATCTAGACCTGTTTCTTCTAAACCGTAGTCTGCTAATAGTTCTCTCTTTTCTTCCTCATCTAAAGAGGACAGTTCTTCCTCTAGCTTTGCACAAACTACTATAACCTCTGAATTTTCCTTTGAGGCGAATTCTTTAATTTTCTGAACAAATTCGTTTTCTAAATTACCGCTCACTAAGTCTTCTTCAGAAATATTAGCAACATATAGAACTGGCTTAGAAGTAAGTAGGAAATAGCCTTTAATAATTTCAGCTTCATCCTCGTTCACTTCTAAGGTTCTTACTGGGTTGCCTGCCTCTAAATGAGCTTTGATTCTCTCCTGAAGCTCAAATTCAGCTTTGGCCTTTTTATCCCCAGAACGAGCAAGCTTAACAGTTTTTTCAATTCTTCTATCTAATACCTCAATATCTGAGAAAATAAGCTCAAGATTAATAGTTTCAATATCTCTTATTGGGTCTACAGAACCATCCACATGAACAACGTTGTCATCCTTGAAGGCTCTTACCACATGAACTATAGCAGCCACTTCTCGAATATGGGATAAAAATTTATTTCCAAGGCCTTCTCCCTGGCTTGCACCCTTAACAAGTCCTGCTATATCATAAAATTCAATTGTAGCATGAACCTTCTTTTTTGAGTTATACATTTTTTCTAAAACATCTAGCCTTTTATCCGGTACTGCAACTACGCCAACATTAGGCTCGATAGTGCAGAATGGATAATTAGCTGATTCAGCCCCAGCTTGGGTAATTGCATTAAACAATGTACTTTTGCCTACGTTTGGCAAGCCAACAATTCCTAACTTCATCTATGTACATTCCTTTCTTAACTAAATCTTTCTAACAAAATGCCATTTTTTAATTATACCCTAGGAGTAATTTTATTTCAACATTTCATTATGCACCAAAAAAGCCTGTATTCATTAAGGACTTTGTGGCAAAATATAATATATGTAACTAGATTTAGAGAAAGAAATAAAAATAGGAAGGAGAAAATTATGGACAATATAAATATAATTAAATCTGAAAAATTTAAGAATAATGCCATATCTTTAGTGATACCATTGGATTTGGATAATCGGGTTACGGAATATAACTTAATAGCAGCACTGCTAAAGAGAGGTACTATGAAATATCCTACTAGCAAGGCCATATGGGAGCATTTGCAAAATCTTTACGGTGCTGTTTTCGATATAGTGGTATCTAAGAAAGGTGAGAAACTATTTTTGAATTTTTACATACAGTGCATTAACGATACCTATGCCCTAGAAGGAGAGCCACTTTTGAAAGAAGCTTTGGATTTTCTTTATGAAGTGGTTAATAATCCTTTAGTGACTGAAAAGGGCTTTGATGAAAGTTATTTTGAAATAGAGAAGGATAACCTTAGAGATTTGATTAACTCGAGAAAGGACAATAAGGATAGCTATGCTTTGGATAGGATTTTGGAAATTATAACAGAGGGAGAGCCTTACTCTATATATAAATATGGTGACGTGGAAAAACTCAATGCTATTAAAAATGAGGATTTGCCTTCTTTATGGAAAGAAATCTACAATAATAATCCTAGATTTCTTTTTGCTTGCGGAAATATTGAGGGAAAAGCCCTTGGAGATAAGGTGACCTTGTTATCAAATAACGCTGGCAAGGATATTTCTATTCCTAAGACCTCCTTTAAAAATGAAGTTAAAGAGGTAAAAGAACTTATGGATGTGAATCAAGGTAAGCTATGTTTAGGTTACAGAACAAATGTTTCTATATTCAATGGGGACTATTTTGCTCTTACTGTTATGAATTCCATATTAGGTGGAGGAACTCACTCAAAACTTTTTAACGAGGTTAGGGAAAAAAATAGCCTAGCTTATTATAGTTATTCTTTTATAGAAAAATTTAAAGGCTTGCTAGTAATATCTTGTGGTATAGATTCCAGCAATTATGAGAAGGCAACTACAATTTGCAAAACACAAATGGAGGAAGTAAAGTCAGGAAACATTAGCAAGGAAGAAATAAATAGTGCAAAGAAAAAGCTTATAAGCGATTTAAGAACCATAACAGATTCTCAGTATTCTTATATGGATTATATCTCTGCCTTAAGAGCCTATGGTATTCAATATAATATAGAAGACATAATTAGAGAATTAGAGAAGGTTGATATTGATAGAGTTGTTCAGTGTGCTAATACTATGGAACTGAATGGGGTTTATTTTATGACAAAATAATAGAAGGGAAGTGATTGTATGCTGGAAAGAGTATATTTTGATAATATAAAGGAAAAAATGTATACAGGGGTTATTAATGGGCTCAGAACCTATGTGATACCCAAGAGAGGCTATACAAAGAGCTTTGCTATGCTTACTACTAAGTTTGGCTCTAACCAGATTGAATTTGCTAAAAAAGGAGAAGGAATGAAGGAGTATCCAAAGGGAATTGCTCATTTTTTAGAGCATAAGCTCTTCGAGGAAGAGGAAGGTAATATATTTAATAGATTCGCTGAATTAGGGGCTTCTCCTAATGCCTATACCAATTCAGAAATTACTACCTATTATTTTACTTCCACAGAGGGCTTTAAGGAAAATTTAGAACTGCTTGTTAAGTTTGTATATAATCCTTATCTAACAGAGGAAAATGTAAATAAGGAAAAGGGCATTATAGAGCAAGAAATTAGAATGTACGATGATAATCCAGGCTTTAGGGTATATTTTAACGCTTTAGAGTGTATGTATCATAGTCATCCTGTTCGTTATGATATAGCAGGTACTGTAGAATCAATTTATCAAATTACACCAGAGCTTTTGTATGAATGTTATAATACCTTCTATGTACCTGAAAATATGGTTATGACCATAGTTGGAGATGTAAATATAGAAGATATAGAAAAGGTACTAGAAAAAACAGTACCACAAGATAGGAACTTGGCAGATTTTGAAGTGAAGCAGTATAGTGAGGAACCTATAGTTAAGGAAAGAAAGGTTCATAAGAAAATGGGACTTAGTATTCCAAACTTTATTATAGGCTTTAAGGATAATCCAAAGGGAATTGATAAGAACAACTTTATGAGAAGGAAGTTACAGATGGATATTGTTAGTAAGTTGCTCTTTAGCAGAAGCTCTTCTTTATATGAGGAAATGTACAGTAGTGGTTTAATAAATGAAAGCTTTAGCTATGAGTATACATTGGAAGCGGATTATTCTCATCTATTAATAGGTGGAGAGAGTAGAGAACCGGAAAAGGTTATGGAAAGAATTAAGCAGTATATTAAAGATAAGAAGGATATAGTAAATAGTGAGGATCTACAAAGAGTAAAGAAAATGATGGTTGGCTCTTTTATCAGTAGGTTTAATAATGTGGAAGGTCTTGGTAACTTTGTGAAGGATTATTTTATTAGAGGAGTTAACCCCTTCGATTATTATGATATATTAAAGGATATAAATGAAGAAGAAATTACCCAAAGATTGCAGTATTTAACCAATGATGACAGATGGTGTATATCAATTATAGATTAAGTAAAAAATATTTTTAAAACCCTTCAAAAAAAGAAGGGTTTTTTATTTTTATATAGAATAATAACTTCAAGTGGTTGAAAGTGGAGTGAAGTGGAGTAAATTTTATAAAAAGTGGAGTAAGCTTATTAATTTTATAGATACTAAAAAATACGGATTAGGATTTTGGTATCTTGGATAATCATTCTGAGGTGTAATATGTTTATAGGTGAGTATCAACATGCCATCGATAATAAGAATAGAATGATTATACCATCTAAGTTCCGAGAAGAATTAGGGGCCAGATTTGTTATTACTAAAGGCTTAGATGGTTGTTTATATGCTTACACCATGGATGAATGGAAAATTATGGAAGATAAATTAAAAAAACTACCACTTACTAGTAAAGATGCCAGAGCCTTTGTTAGATTTTTCTTTTCTGGAGCTAACGAGGTAGAGTCTGACAAACAAGGAAGGGTACTTATCCCTCAGAACTTATTAGAATATGCCGGAATTGAAAAGGAAATAGTAAGTATAGGTGTATCTACAAGAATTGAAATTTGGAGTAAGGCTAGATGGGATGAATACAATAATTCAGACATTAATTTCGATGAAATTGCTGAAAAGATGAGCGAATTAGGCATATAAGAGGGGAAGAGTATGGAATTTAAGCATATTAGCATAATGGCAGATGAATGTATTAAAGGATTAAACATTAAAGAGGATGGAATATATGTTGATTGCACCTTAGGTGGAGGAGGGCACTCTAGTTATATACTACAAAAGCTTTCACCAAAGGGTAGGTTAATAGGTATAGATCAAGATATAGATGCTATCAATGCTGCAAAGGCTAGACTAAATCAATATAACAATGTTACTTATGTTAATGATAACTTTAGAAATATAAGTAATATTTTAAGTGATTTAGGGATAGAGAAGGTTGATGGAATATTAGCAGATTTAGGCGTATCATCATATCAATTAGATAATGCAGAAAGAGGCTTCAGCTACATGCATGATGCACCTCTTGATATGAGAATGAATAGAGAGCAGCAATTCTCTGCTTATGATGTTGTAAATGGTTACAGTATGGAACAGCTGGAAAAGATAATTAAAAATTATGGGGAGGAAAAGTTCGCTAGAAGAATAGCTCAATTCATAGTTGAACGAAGAGCTGATAAGAAAATTGAAAGCACCTTCCAGTTAGTGGATATCATTAAGGCTGCTATACCAGCAAAAGCTAGAAGAGAAGGACCTCATCCTGCTAAAAGGACTTTTCAAGCTATAAGAATAGAAGTAAATGGAGAATTGGAAATCCTAAATAAATTTGTGGAAGATGGAGTGAATTGCCTAGCAGAAGGTGGCCGAATTGCAATAATAACCTTCCATTCTCTAGAGGATAGAATTATTAAGTTAAAATTTAGAGAATTGGCAAATCCATGTACATGTCCTCCGGACTTTCCAATTTGCCAATGTGGTAAAAAGTCTTTGATAAAGGTGATTACAAGAAAACCGATAGAACCAACGGAGGATGAAGTTGAAAGCAATCCTAGAAGTAGAAGTGCTAAATTAAGAATAGCAGAGCGAATATATAATTGGTAGATTATAGTAGTTATATTTTGAGTGTGGGGTGAATAAATTGTTAGAGGATAAGAAAATGCAATACGTTAGAGGAAGTGCAGCTCTAGCTCCAAAGAGACAGGAAAAAGATCAAAAGGATTATGAAAGTTTAAAAAAGGCTAAAATAGAAAGAGAAAATAGATTAAAGCATAAAAAGAATATGCAAAAGAGGAAGGTTCTAAAAACTATAGCGGCTGTATTTATAGTTGGAATCGGTCTTATGTACAATGAAGGTAGAATATATCAAAAGCAACAGAGAATTATTGAAATAAACAATGAAATAAAGAAGGTTAATCAACAAATTGAAGATACAAAGTTTCAATTACTTAAGTTAAATAGCGTTGCTAATATTAAAGAAATTGCTGACAATGAACTTAATATGAGCATACCTAAGAATACAGAAACGGTTTATGTGGATTTTAGTAAAAATAATTTTGCAGAAGTACCCCAGGAGGAAAAGGAGAGTTTCGCTGAAGAAGTTTTAGGCAAGATAAAAAGTCTAATATTTTAGCGGGGGTTGATACAGTGAGCAAAAAAAACTATAGAGATACGGTGATAATAAAACGAAGAATGCTCATTTCTATGGGTGTTCTTGCCGTTTTATTTTTTTCATTAATCTTAAGATTATTTTATATTATGGTGGTGCAATCCAATAAATATAAAGCACTAGCTATTGAACAATGGACAAATGAAGTGAAAATTGATGGCAGAAGAGGAAGTATATTTGATAGAAACGGTAATGAATTAGCTGTTAGCGCAAATGTATATAGAGTAGATTTAGCGATGAATACCATTAGGTCATATGTAAGAAAAAACAACTTAACCTTTGAAGATATAGCTCCTAAAATTGCTGGAGCTTTGGATATGGATACAGAGAAGGTTTTAAAAGAACTATATAAAACCTTGCCTAGTGGTAAGGAAAGAGGTTCTGCCACCTTAGCTAGAAGAATAGATAAGGAAAAGGCTGACAAGGTAAGAGATCTTAAGATAAATGGAGTGCTTGTATCTCCGGATACTCAAAGATACTATCCGAAAAATAATTTTTTAGCTCACGTTTTAGGTACGACTAATTCAGATGGTTATGGGCTTGCAGGAATAGAATTGCAATATAATAATGTGTTAAAAGGTATTCCTGGTTTAAGAATTACAGAAACCGATAGAAGAAGTGATGAGTTACCATATACTATATCAGATTTTACTAAGCCCGTTGATGGAAAAAATTTAATATTAACAATTGATTCAACTATTCAAGGATTTGCAGAGAAGGCTGCGGAGCAAGCTTTAAATGATAATAAAGCAAAGGCAGTTTCTATTATGGTAATGGATCCTAAGACCGGTGAAATATTAGCAATGGCAAATAAGCCTGATTTTAACCCTAATAAGCCTAGAGAAGGGGCTAGTACCGCAGACGAAATGGCTAAACTTTGGAGAAATAGAATGGTTAGTGATACATATGAGCCAGGGTCTATTTTTAAGGTTTATACAGCTATTGCAGCTATGGAAAAGGGGCTAGTTTCAGAATCTGATACTTTTAATTGTACAGGCAGCAAAAAGGTGGCAAACAGGACAATCCATTGCTGGAAAAGAACAGGCCATGGAGAGCAAAACTTTGTGGAGATATTAGAGAACTCATGTAATGTTGGTTTTATGGAATTAGGTGAAAGGTTACAAGCTGCTGGCTTAAATGAGTATATCAATAAATTTGGCTTTGGTAAAAAAACAGGTATTGATCTTCCTGGTGAGGCCAAGGGTATAGTTAAGAAAACTGAAAATATCACTACAGTGGACTTAGCTACTATTTCTTTTGGACAAAGTAATACTGTAACACCTATTCAATATATGGCGGCTTTCAATGCCATAGCTAATGGGGGGGTAATGGTGACACCTCACATCATGAAGGCTGTAACCCATGTGGATGAAAATAATCAGATGATTATAGATGAAACCTTTGAAACCTATAGTAAGAACTATGAAAAGAAACAAATAGTTTCAAAGGAACAAGCAGACCTACTATGTACTTACTTAGAAAAGGTTGTATCTGAAGGCGGTGGTAAGAATGCCTATATTGAAGGATATCGTATAGGAGGCAAAACAGGTACTGCCCAAAAGGTAAACCCTGAAACAGGTACATACGGAGTTGGAAAATATGTGGCTTCCTTTGCAGGTATGGCTCCTGTGGATGATCCAAAGGTAACGGTTTTTATATCCATAGATGAACCAGATCCATCTAAATATTATGCAGGTCAAATAGCAGCTCCAGTAGCTAAACAAGTCTTTTATGATGTATTCAATTACCTTTCAATTAAGGGTGATGTATCCATTGAAGATACAATGCGAAGTATGCGAAAGGACGTTATACTACCTGATTTAAGAGGTATGAAAAAAAGTGAAGCTACTAAGGCGCTAAAAGAAATAAATATTGAATATGAAATAGAAGGACAAGGGGAAGTTATTAGTGATATGACCCCAAAACCGGGATATACAGTAAAAGAAGGAGACAAAATTATTCTTTACACTGGTAACAGTGAAAACTATAATAAAGATGTAGTTATACCAGATTTAACTGGCTATACTCAAGAAGATGCTGAAAAACTCTTAGATGATCTAGGCTTAGAGGGCCAGTTCATAGGAGAAGGACTGGTAGCTGCTCAAAGTATATCTCCAGGTAAGACTGTTGAGAAAGGTACTAGTTTAATTTTTGAACTGGATATAGTTGGTGGCGATTAAACTTACTAAACTTTATACAAAAGAGGTTTATGAAATTATAAAATGGCAATAATTTAAATATGTCATGAAGACAAGGGGTTGTTTGGATGAAGTTGTCAAAGATTTTACAAGGAATGGATTATCGTGTTATTCAGGGAAGTATTGATGTAGATGTTAATAGTCTTCAATACAATTCGAAAAAAGTTAGTGAAGGAGATGTATTTTTTTGCATAAAAGGTTATTCTACTGATGGACATCAGTATGCAGAAAGTGCTCAAAAAAGTGGAGCAAAGGTAATTATCGCTGAAAAAGAAGTGAAAGGGGCTACCGATGTTACAGTAGTATTGGTGGAAGACAGTAGAAAGGCACTAGCTCTCTGTGCAGCTAATTATTATGGTAATCCAGCAGACAAGTTAAAGTTAATAGGAATAACTGGAACCAATGGAAAAACTACATCTACTTATATGATTAAGGCTATTCTTGAAGAGGCAGGATATAAGGTAGGCCTCATTGGTACCATAGCTAATTACATTGGGAATGAAAAGCTTGCTACTGAAAGAACTACACCGGAGTCCTTGGAATTACAGCAGTTATTTGCAGAGATGGTTGATAAAAAGGTAGATTACTGTGTTATGGAAGTTTCGTCCCATTCTTTGGAGCTTTGTAGGGTTTATGGACTTAATTTCAAGTATGGTATATTTAGTAATCTTACCCAGGACCATCTTGATTTTCATAAGACCTTTGAAAACTATTATAAGGCAAAATTAAAGCTATTTATGATTAGCGAAAATTCTGTTATCAATATTGATGATCCCTATGGGGAGCAAATATATAAAGATGTAAACAAGAATAAATTTACCTATAGTATAGACAAGGAATCTGATTATAGAGCTAAGGATATTGTATTGCATTCTAGAGGAGCAAAATATAACTTGTGCTATAAAGGTGGCCAAGAGGAAATCAGTATATTTATTCCTGGTAAATACAATATTTACAATTCATTATGTGCTGCTGCAGCTTGTATAGAAGAGGGAATATCAATTGATGCAGTAAAAAGAGGATTGGAAAAAGTACAGGTACCAGGTAGATGTGAATTAGTTGGCAAAGAGTATAATTTAGATTTTGATATAATAATAGACTATGCTCATTCACCTGATGGCTTAATAAATATACTAAATACTGCTAGAGAATTTACAAAAAACAGATTAATCTCAGTATTTGGCTGTGGTGGTAATAGAGATAGGACTAAGAGGCCAATAATGGGTGAAATTGGTTCTAGGTTAAGTGATATTGCTATTATTACCTCCGATAATCCTAGAGATGAGGAGCCAATGGATATTATAGCTGATATTCTAGAAGGTATCACTAAAGATAACTATATTGTGGTTGAAAATCGAAAAGAAGCCATAAAGAAGGCTATAGACATAGCAGAGCCAGGGGATGTCATAGTTATTGCAGGAAAAGGTCATGAGGATTATCAAATTTTCAAGAATAAGCAGATTATTCATTTTGATGAAAGAGAAGTAGTAAAAGAAATACTAGACAATAGGTAAGCCAGAGGTGATTTAAATGGAGTATATTTCCCTAGAAGAGATTTTAGAAGCAGTTCAAGGTGAACTATATCATAAGGGGAGCAATCTTAATTATAATGATATATGCATTGATACAAGAAAATTAGCAGCTGGCAATATTTATATTGCAATTAAAGGTGAGGTTTATAACGGAAATGACTTTGTTGAGGAAGCTGTGCAAAAAGGAGCCTTGTTATGTATCGTTGATGAAATTTCCTTTGATATTAACAGGGTAAAGAATAGCACAATAATAAAGGTTGAAGATACTAAAAAAGCTTTGATGAGCTTAGCTAAATACTATAGACAGAAGCTTCATATAAAGGTTATTGGGGTTACTGGTTCTACAGGTAAAACAACCACAAAGGATCTTATTGCAGCAGCCCTAAGCAGTAGATATAAGGTTTTTAAGACAAAAGGTAACTTTAACAATGAAATAGGCTTGCCTTTAATGATATTTAGTTTGGATTCCACTTATGATATAGCTGTTCTAGAGATGGGGATGAGCAATCTTAATGAAATTCATAGACTAGCAGATGTAGCAAGACCAGATATAGCTGTTATCACTAATATAGGTATATCCCATATAGAAAACTTGGGCTCAAGGGAAAATATACTAAAAGCAAAGCTTGAGATAACTGATTTCTTCAATAATAATAACATCCTTATAGTAAATGGAGAAAATGACTTGCTCTCAAACTTGGAGAGCAAGAAGTTTAATTTAATTAAAGTGGGATTTAGTGAAGATTTTAATTATTATTCTGAAAAAGTATCATTATTTGAGGAAAGTATTGAATATAATGTTGTTGAAGAAAATATATTATTAAAACCACGAATTAATATTAATATACCAGGGAAACATAATGTTTTAAATTCATTATTAGCCGTTGCCTGTGGAAGAGCTTTAGGTTTGGATCTAAGTGAGATTAATGAAGGCTTTAGTAAACTTGAAGCTACTAGTATGAGACTGGACGTAATAAGATGTGCTCAGTATACCATTATCAATGATTGCTATAATGCTAGTCCCGATTCAATGAAAGCAGCTTTGGACGTACAGGCTAATATGAAGGGGAAAAGAAGGATAGCAGTTTTAGGTACAATGAAGGAGCTTGGAAATGAAAGCTACAACGCACATAAAGAAGTGGCTCAGTATGCTAAGCTTAAGGGGATAGACATACTTATTAGCATAGGAGATAGTAAGGAAGCATACAGAGAAGGCTTTCAGAATGATGATAAATTCGTTCACTTTGACAAGCAAGAAGATGCTGGAGTGTATATAAAGAGTTTATTGCAGCAAGGAGATTTGATTTTATTTAAAGCATCACGGGCAATGAGATTTGAGAACTTAGTAAATTTAATAAAGTGATCTAAGTGCCAATGAAGGAGGGAACTACCCGAGAGGGGTGGGAAAAATGGGTGAGTTTATAAATTACAGAATTATTTATGGAGTATTGATTGCTTTTGCTGTGGCTTCTATAATAGGACCATTTGTTATTCCGGCGTTACGATGGTTTAAGTTTGGGCAATTTATAAGAGAAGAAGGTCCAAAGAGTCACCAGAAAAAGGCTGGTACACCAACAATGGGCGGTATTATATTTATTTTAGCTTCAATTATTACTTTGCCCTTTTTAGTGAAAAATTTAAAAGGTGAAGCAATGATGGCCCTTTATGCCTTTATTGCTTTTGGAGTAATAGGCTTTTTGGATGATATGCTAAAAATTATTAAAAAAGAAAATGAGGGGCTTAAGGCATATCAAAAGATGGGTTTGCTTTTGATAGTTGCTTTTCTATTTAGCTATTATGCATATAAGAATCTTGGAACCAATATTATAGTGCCTTTTCTAGGTATTACATGGGACTTAGGAGTTTTTTATATACCTTTTATGGTATTCTTTTTTGCCGGAACTACAAATGCTGTTAATCTAACTGATGGGTTAGATGGCTTAGCTACTTCTGTAACCTTATTGGTAATGACATTCTTTACAATGATTTCAATGGCTTTAGGACGATATGATTTAGCTATCTTTTGCGGAGTGCTCTTAGGGGCTCTACTAGGCTTCTTAAGATATAATGCCTTTCCAGCTAGAGTTTTTATGGGGGATACTGGTTCCTTAGCTCTTGGAGGGGCAGTGGCAGTGGTGGCTGTTATGTTAAAACTACCTTTAATTATAATAATTGTTGGAGGTATATATTTAGCTGAAGCCCTATCGGTTATCATTCAGGTTACTAGTTTTAAATTAACTGGAAAAAGAGTGTTTAAAATGTCACCATTACATCATCATTTTGAAATGAGTGGCTGGGCTGAACCCAAGATAGTTTCAATATTTTCCATAGTAACTGTAGTATTATGCTTAATTGCGCTTTTATCGTTGGTTTAATTGATTTCCCAATTAGTAATTAATAGGAGGATAAAAAA
>DGDR01000126.1:0-372 GCA_002385545.1 Clostridium sp. UBA3947 | reverse complement strand
ATAGGAGGATAAAAAATGAAAAAAACCAGGAGTAAAATGGGAGAAGCAGATTTTGTACTATTTACGGTAATCATGATTCTCCTCTCCATTGGTATAATTATGGTATATAGTGCTAGTGCTTGGACCTCTGGAATTCAAAAGGGAGATGATATGTATTATCTTAAAAGACAGCTAATATGGGCTATTTTAGGTATTATTGCTATGATTTTTACCATGGGTATTGATTATCATAAATTAAAAAAAATAACTGGTTTAATAATGATAATAACCATACCATTACTGTTTGCAGTATTTGCTTTTGAACCAGTTAATGGGGCTAGAAGATGGATTCAGTTAGGATTTGCATCTATACAGCCTTCGGAAATAGCTAAG